>CACZRU010000358.1 GCA_902783605.1 uncultured Lachnospiraceae bacterium | reverse complement strand
GTAATACATCTTGGGTTCTTGCATTTCTGAATATTTACAAGCTTCTTTGGAAGGTCTACCTTCTTCTTCTCGATGGTAACACCGTCCTTGATTATACTTACTGTAACGCCTGGGTCGATGTAGCCGATAACATCCAGATCGATGTCATATTCTTCTTTATCAACTTTAATGATATCCTTCTTGCCCATTTTCTCTGACTTCACGTTCTGCATCATTGCAACACTGCAGTCCAGCTTATCAAGACCAAGGTCATAGTAAAGGCGCATGGCATTACCCGCTGTAATGTGGTCAAGAACGATTCCATTTTGAATACTATCTATCTTCATATGCTTTCCTTCTTTCTTTTTCTGCTTTCTTTTTCTGCTTTCTTTTTCCGCTTTCTTTTTTCTGCTTTAATTAATTTACATATTCCAAGGTACAAGGCCTGTCAGTTTGCAGATAAGGGCCATGCGGACGAACTTACCATATTTTACCTGACGGAAGTAGCACGCTCTTGGATCATCATCTACTGAAGGTGAGATTTCATTTACCCTTGGAAGTGGATGAAGGATTATCATATCTTCTTTTGCCAGCTTCATCTTCTTCTTGTCCAAGATGTAAGTATCCTTGAGTCTTACATAGTCAGCCTCGTTGAAGAATCTTTCCCTCTGAACTCTTGTCATATAGAGGATGTCCAGCTTGCCGATATTATCCTCAAGGGATTCAACCTCTTCGTATGAAAGTCCAGCCGGCTCGATTACATCAGAGATAATATAGTCCGGAACACGAAGCTCCTTTGGTGATATAAGCACGAACTTGATACCATGATATCTGGACATTGCCTTGATAAGACTGTGCACTGTACGACCAAACTTCAGATCTCCACAAAGTCCTACAGTCATATGATCCAGTTTCCCCTTCTCCTTTCGGATTGTAAGAAGGTCTGTAAGGGTCTGAGTTGGATGATTGTGTCCACCATCTCCGGCATTTATTATAGGAACCGGTGAAAACATGGATGCAAGCTTTGGCGCACCTTCATTTGGATGTCTCATTGCAATTACATCTGCAAAACAGCCTACTGTTCTCACTGTATCTTCCACGCTTTCGCCCTTTGATACTGAGGAATCATTGGCTGATGAAAATCCAATTACACTTCCACCCAGATCCAGCATTGCAGATTCAAAGCTGAGCCTGGTTCTTGTTGATGGCTCATAAAAGAGAGTCGCTATTTTTTTCCCCTTCGCTAATTCTGCATACTTTTCCGGATGCTCATATATTTCTTCTCCCAATTCAAGTACTTCATCAAGTTCTTCCAAGGATAAATCCATTGGATCAATTAAATGCTTCATACTTCTCTCCTTTTTCATTCTTTGCACTGATATAAATGACACATGATCATAAACTAACTTTGGTCATTCAGCTCAATTTGCTTTCAAAAATGGCGTGAGCAGAAAGCCTCACGCCATATAATTATTTAAATATTAACATTTCGTAAGCAGATAATACATAACCGCCTTTTCAGCATGGCGTCTATTCTCTGCCTCATCAAGTATTGTTTCCATATGTTTCTTCTCAACACTTTCAGAAATTTCAAAACCAACATGCATTGGCATGTCGTGGAATACTAACGCGTCACTGCCTTCTAGGAATTCATCATTTATCTGATAAGGCATCATCTTAGAAAGCGTTTCTTCCTTCTGCTTTTGATAAGCAGGATTATTAAAGAATTCCATATCAACCCAGGTATCTGTATAAATGATATTCATCTTCTTGGCATATTCATGAGCCTCTTCCATGGACATAGCTGGATCAAGTTCAACATAATAGCCCGTTGCCTTTGCTTCCTCATAGAAATCATCACCACAAGCAGTATTATTTACCAGCGGTGTAAGACCATAAAGAGTACCCTTCTTCATCTTTGCAAAGAATTCAACCAATGAATTAAATACATTATTCTTTGCACCGATATACATGAAGCTGACATTCAGGTCACCAAACTTCTCAATAACTGTAAGAGCATCTGCCAGAATCTGACATGGATGATAAGAGCTGTCACAGCCATTGATAAATGGAACTGTTACATTTTCACCGAACAGCTCAACTGTCTCATTTTTTACAAGACGAGCCATGATTATATCTACATTTCTGCATACATACTTGATTTCTGAAACAGGCTCACCGAGCACAAAGTTTGAATCCTCCCAAAGCTGGTTGAAATAGCTTCCACCCAGTTCAGTAATTCCAGTTGCAAATGAAAGGAAGGTTCTAGTTGATGTCTTTTCGAATAGAGAATAAAGTTTCTTTCCTTCAAGTGCATGTGCATACTTCTCTGGACTCTTCTTCATATCCTGTGCGATTTCCAATATCTCCATTAACTCCTCTGCTGAGAAGTTCTTAAAATTCAGCATATTCTTCATGATATATACCTCACACTTAATCTACTACTTTACTATAGTCATAATAATATCCGAGTTCTTTTATCTTTCCAGTTTTATCATCTATAGAAACATACATACAATCTTTATTATTAGTATTGTATAGAAAATAATCCGTCTTAGTTCTAGTTGTTCGACCCATAGTCTTCTTTTTTATATCTGTATAATTATACTTAACGCCTTCGAACTTTTCATCACAAGGTTCTCCAATATTCAATCCGAACAATGAATATGCATCCGAATCGAAAAAGAATCCCTCTTTATAGTTATTTATATATACAATAGCAAATCCCTGATCAGCTTTAGCTGCTGTATCTTCTTCTGGTTGAAGTCCAGTCTTTAAAGCATATGCCTTATTATCTGCTAAAGAAAGCCCTAACGCTTCTTCAAATTCACTTTCGCTATATTTTACATATTCTGAAAGATCAATCGCATCTGCAGTTTTTCTTCCTCGTATGAAATATACAGCCGCAACAACCAAGACCGCTATAGCCAAAAGAAAGAAAATCCAACTAAGCGCTTTATTGGTCTTTCTATCTTCGTCGGAAATCTCCTGATAATCTGCTTTCCAAAATTCGCCCTGAAGCTGAGCCTTTGAAAACTCCTTTTCAGACAGATTAGTCATGCTTTCACGGTCGTTAATGTCTTTCTTCTTATTATAATTTGCTAAGACTTCTGTAAAGCTTTCTCTCTTAGGCGCTTTTTTCCTTACTTCCAGATCCACTTCTTCTCTTTCCTGAAGCTTTGTTGGATCAAAATCAAGAATCTGTCGCTCCATACTTTTTTCAGCAGCAGATTTCCTAGAAGAATCAAGGCCCTTTTTGAGGTTTTCTGTTTCCCTCTTTTTTTTCATAGGATCAAACGCCATTATCTGACGTTCCATCTCAGCCTTTTCCGAATCTGATATATACTTTTCTTTAGTATTTAAAATATCGTCGATGCTAAAGGTGTCCATAATAAAGTTCGGTGCATCAGATTCATTTGTATTTAATTCGCCTGAATTTATATCCTTATTATCACTATTTCCCATAATAGCAAATCCCCACACTTAAAACCTTTTTTGCCATCTTAGTTAAGCAATCAACAAAGAACAAAATCTTATAAATAACTTGCCAGCTTCTCAGCCATATCTGTATGCTCCCAAGGAACATCGATATCTGTTCTTCCAAAGTGTCCATAAGCAGCTGTCTGCTTGTAGATTGGACGACGGAGATCCAGCATCTTGATAATACCAGCTGGTCTGAGATCAAAGTTTTCTCTAACGATTTCGGTAATCTTCTCATCTGACAGCTTTCCTGTGCCAAATGTGTCAATCATGATAGATGTTGGTCTAGCAACACCGATTGCATATGAAAGCTGAATCTCGCATTTATCAGCAAGACCAGCAGCCACGATATTCTTTGCAACATATCTTGCCGCATAAGAAGCAGATCTATCAACCTTTGTTGGATCCTTTCCTGAAAATGCACCGCCACCGTGACGAGCATATCCACCATAGGTATCAACAATTATCTTTCTTCCTGTAAGTCCTGAATCACCATGAGGACCACCGATAACGAATCTTCCTGTTGGATTGATGAAATACTTTGTATCATCATCAATCATATCTGAAGGAAGTACAGGATCAAACACATACTTCTTTATATCTTCATGAACCTGTTCCTGTGATACATCAGCACTATGCTGTGTTGAAAGTACAACTGTATCAATTCTTACAGGCTTACCATTCTCATCATATTCTACAGAAACCTGAGTCTTTCCATCAGGTCTAAGGTATGGAAGGGTTCCATTCTTTCTAACCTCTGTAAGTTTAAGAGCAAGCTTATGTGCCATTGAGATAGGATATGGCATAAGCTCTGGTGTCTCATTTGAAGCATATCCGAACATAAGTCCCTGATCGCCGGCACCAATTGCCTC
>CACZRU010000357.1 GCA_902783605.1 uncultured Lachnospiraceae bacterium | reverse complement strand
TTTCCTGTTTTCTGTTTCCTGTTCGTCCTGTGATTAAATTATTTTCATACCTTTAACTTTGAAACGTACATCTTGATCCTAAATGAATCTCTTACCATGTTAAGTATACTGCTGATTTTTATCTTTGATCTATCGCTCTTGTTCCTAGAGAAATTAACCACAACTGGCATTTCTTCTATCTCATAATCACCAGCCGGATACTTGCCAGATTTGGCGATTTTCTCTGCAATGGCCAGCATCTCAATATCAAATGAATAGCCCTTGCTTCGAGAGTATTTTGAAATAGTCTGTGCTGTATCGGTCTTGAACATCTTTATTCCAGTCTGTGTATCCTTCAGTTTTAGTCCAAAGAGAAGCTTCAAAAATACATAATATCCCATGCTCATTATCTTCCTGAGAGGTGGGTACTCAACCTGTGAATCCTTATGCATCTTTGAACCAATAATAATTCCAACTGGTTTTTTAATACCTTCTTGCCCCTCAACCATTCTCTTAATAAAATGTTCCAACAAATATGGTGGAAGCTCCAGATCAGAATCCAGAAAAGCAACATATTCAGACTGAGCATGTTTGATGCCTCTTCTTACCGCATAACCCTTGCCACGATTCTTCGAATAGGTAATAAGTCCAATTCTGCTATCTTGCGACATTGCTCTCTTCACTTCACTTTCAGTCTCATCAGTACTTCCATCATTTACCACGAGAATCCTGAAGGAACTGCAGAACCTTTCAACCTGAGTCATGGTTTCTATTAAATTTCTGTAAATTCGTGTGCCCTCGTTATAGCATGGCATCACAATCGTAAGCTGTAACATTTTTTTGTACCCTTATATTTTTTATGTTCTAATTGTACATTCAAGCATTGTCATTCTTAGGACTTTCTTTCTTGGAACCTTCTTTCTGAGGCCTTTCTTTCTGAGGTCTTTCTTTCTAATGACTTCAATCAAGATTCTTTCATTTTCTCAGACATTTCTTCCGCCGTCTTTTCATCAAATCCCTCGGAATTGTCTTTTATAAAAATGATCTTGAATGTCAAGAATAACAGCTTGATATCCAACCATATAGAATAGTGTTCTATATAAATCATGTCAAGTTTCAGCTTGTTATAGGAAGGCGTTTTATAACGACCATACACCTGAGCATAGCCAGTAAGTCCAGCCTTCACCTTAAGCCTGTAATCAAATTCCGGAATTTCATCCTTATACTGTTCTATTATCTCTGGTCTTTCAGGTCGCGGCCCCACCAGAGACATATCGCCACGAAGCACATTTATCAGCTGTGGAAGCTCATCCACATGCAAGTCTCTGATAACCCTTCCAAAAGGGGTAACTCTGTCATCATCCTTTGTAGCAAGCCTTGCACCATTCACCTCAGAATCTTTCATCATCGAACGGAACTTAAGGATTTTAAAAACCCTTCCGTCTTTCGTAACTCTGTCCTGCTTATAGATGATCGGTCCTCCATCCTGTACCTTAACTCCTATGGCTACTATAAGCATAATAGGGCTTAGCACTATAAACATAATCAGCGCACCCACCACATCCATCAGCCTCTTGAAGAAGGCTTCAACTGCAGTGATACTGTGACTGTGAGTTACCAGCATCGGTGTATCAAAAAGATGAGTGTCACCACTACTCCACAGAATTATGTCCGAAATATACGGAACAACGTAGGCTCGGATATCATTTCGATAACATAAATGCAGAATCTCACTTCTTATATCTGGGTGAACACGATGAAGTATTACTCCATCTGAATTCTCAACCTTTTCCATAATTGCAGTAAGGCCACGACTCTCATGAACAGTCTCAGCAATATGGAACTTATCCGTTCTTGTCCTGAAGGTACTAAACATTTCCAGGGGACCCTTATCGCCATACACTAGAATAAGCTGTCTTGGCGGATAGAGTCTTGTCTCCAGGAAAAACATAAGTCCGTTATAAATGAAAACGAAAGCAATTTCTATTAATGTTAGCAGAAGTATCACTCCTGGAATAAGAAGCTGTCTCAATGCCAGACACATGATAAAGAAGATTATCACATTTGCACCTATAAGAGAAAGTATCTGGGAAAAGATAAGATCCATCAACCGAAGGTGTCCAAATTTATAACCTCCATTCAACCTTGTGAAAAACAGAAGAATCACACAATAAATAATAACCACCAGATTGCCTGCTCCGGCAAAGCTTTCGTCAAGTTCTCTGGTCGTATCATAATATCTGTACCAGGCAAAGCCAAATGCTACAGTCTCTATTCCCAAGATAATGACACTCTGAATCAGGGATATTAATTTCTTATAATCATCTCTTTTTTTATAATTCATCTTACTATGGGAAATGTCTCTATCCCCTTTATTATTTTCACTAAGCAGATTACATTGCTAATGTATTAGCGATTAGCGTACATACCCTCATAATACTTCTGGTAATCTCCGCTTGTAACATTCTTCATCCATTCTTCATTCTCAAGATACCACTTGATTGTAAGGCGGATTCCATCTTTGAACATTGTCTCTGGATACCAGCCAATCTCCTCCTTGATCTTGTCAGGAGCGATTGCATAACGACGGTCATGACCCTTACGGTCTGTTACATATGTAATG
>CACZRU010000356.1 GCA_902783605.1 uncultured Lachnospiraceae bacterium | reverse complement strand
ATTCACATTATTCCTAGAAAGTTTTCTACAGCAAACTATGCATCAGTATTTGCTATGAAGAACCTGACAACAGGTCTTGTTATCTCAATATTAAGAACAGTAGTTGGTACAGTTCTTGGTCTTGCAACAAATGCTATCCTTGCATTCATTGTAAGTAGAAAGAGATTCCTTCTTAAGAAGCAGCTTACAGCTTTCTGGGTAGTAACAATGTATGTAAACGGTGGTATGATTCCTGTACTTCTTCTTTACAAGAATCTTCATCTTACAGGAACATTCTGGGTATATGTTATCCCAGGACTTATCTCAGCATTCAACATGCTGGTTATGAGAACATTCATGGAAGGTATTCCGGATTCTCTTGAAGAAGCAGCTCAGATGGATGGAGCAAGTTATTCAACAATCTTCTTAAAGATTATTACACCACTTTGCAAGCCTATGTATGCTACAATCGCTCTTTTCATCGCTGTAGGACAGTGGAATTCATGGTTTGATACAATGCTTTATAACAGACTTACAGCAAAGTACACAACACTTCAGTACGAGCTGATGAAACTGCTTTCATCTGTATCAAGTCAGTCAAGTAAGACAGATCCTAACTCAGGCGAGGGAGCAAATCTTCAGCCTATATCTGTTCGTTCAGCTGCTACAATCGTAACAATGGCACCTATCGTTTGTCTGTATCCATTCCTGCAGAGATACTTCGTTGCAGGTCTTACAATCGGTGGTGTAAAAGAGTAATTATTTAATTAGTATCAAAGTAAATAACATAAATATTATTACGAGAGTTTAATTTATGAATTATTTATCTAAATTCGGTGTATCCGATCAGGAAGCATCTGCAAGATGTATGGAAATCTTTAATACAATCTTTTATGGATCTGAAGAGGAGCGTTTCTTTACTCCTGTAGGTGACGACCTGGGATACATGGAAGATACGGGCAATCATGACGCACGCACAGAAGGCATGTCTTATGGCATGATGATGTGCGTGCAGATGGACCGTAAAGAAGAGTTTGATCGCCTTTGGAAATGGGCAAAAACTTTTATGTTTATGGATAAAGGGCCTAATGCAGGTTACTTTGCATGGTCCTGCCAGACTGATGGCAAAAAGAATTCTTATGGCGCCGCACCTGACGGAGAAGAGTTTTTCGTTATGGCGCTTATTTTTGCGGGAAATAGATGGGGAAATGGCGAAGGCATATTTAACTATCATGCAGAAGCTAAATCCCTGTTACATACTATGATTAATAAAGGATATGATGGTACTCCTGGAAGTGCTATGTTTGATCAGGAGACAGGATATATCAAGTTTATAGCTGAGGAAGATTTCTCAGATCCATCATATCATTTACCTCATTTTTATGAATTATATACTCAGGTTGCTGACGAAGAAGACGCAGAGTTTTGCAGAAAGGCTGCTAGGGCAAGTCGTGAGTACTGGAAAAAGGCATGTCATCCGGAGACCGGGTTTTCGGCTGAGTATGCAGATTATGATGGTAGTCCACATGCAAGAGATTTTGAAACCTATGGTGGACGACATGATTGGTTTTACAGCGATGCATATAGAACAATTCTTAATATCGCTGCTGACAGTATATGGTCTGGAAAAACTGAGTGGGCTGAAAAAGAAGCAGAGAAGTATATAGCTTTCTTTGAAAGACCTGAGAATAGAGATGATTGGGACCATATCTATGAAGTGGATGGAACTAAGCTGAGTGAAAAGGCGCTTCATCCAATTGCTATAATTGCTACAAATGCTGCAACAGGTGTTCTTGTAGATAATGAGAATACTGAAAAGTGGGTAAAGAGATTTCTTGAAACTCCACTTAGATTAGGAGATAGAAGATACTATGATAACTGCCTGTATTTCTTCTCATACATGATACTTAGTGGCAATTTTAAAATCTGGTAGATAGATCAGATTTATAATATCGAATGCGAAGCCTTTTGGTTGAAAAGTCTATTATATATAATAAAGTAAGGAAGTGTATCAATGGGAGTTTTCAGATATGACAGCGACCTGATGCTGGGGATTGGAAGAGTTGCGGATTTGGCATGGCTTAATATCCTGTGTTTTATCTGTTCGATTCCAGTGTTTACCTTCGGAGCTGCAGTAACAGCAAAATATTATGTTGGAATGAAGCTTGAAAGAGGGGAAACAGTAGGAGTTACAAAAACATTCTTTCATGCATTTAAGGTTAATTTTTTAGAAGACCTGAAAGCAACTTTGATACTTTTCTGTATATATGCTTTTTTTGGAGCTGACTGGTTTTTGATAATCAGATCAAATGCCAGTGGAATGCAGACAATCTTCACAGTAATGCTTGGGATTTTCTCTGTGATGGTTCTGCTTATCACATTCTGTATATTTCCAATGATAGCCAGATTTCAGATGACGACATTTGACTCATTTAGAAATGCACTGGTTTTCGGAGTTGTTCATTTTCCAAGAGTGGCTCTTGGTATCCTAATGTCAGTCGCACCACTTGTAATAAGTATCTGGTATTATAAATGGGCTTGGTTGATCTGGCTTTTTATAGCAACATTTGCACTCTATTATAATTCCAAATTTTTCGTTAAGAGCTTTGATAAGCTTGAAGAAAGAACATTTGGGCCAAAGGAACCAGAGATAGAGGATCCAGACTATGTTTTGGAAGATAGGGTAGAAGATGAGATAGAAGCTAAGACAGAAGCTAAGACAGAAGCTAAGACAGAAGCTAAGATAGAAGCTAAGACAGAAGCTAAGATAGAAGCTAAGATAGAAGATAAGTATGAATTGAATAATTCAGAGGATTCAGAAGAACTTGAGAATGCTGATGAAATAGATGATGTTTCAAAAGATAATTTAGAAGAAACTTCAGAAGAAACTTCAGAAGATGCTTCAGAAGATAGTTCAGAAGATAACTCAGAAGAATCAGAATAATGGTTTTAGAACAATAGAATCATAAAATAGATTGAAAATACATCAAAGGAATCAACAGAATGATTCATGGTTTAACATTTAAAGAATATGTTGAGGAAGAAAAACAGAAACTCAGTGAGATGACCAAGGAAGAGAAGGTAGATTATTTTAAAGAATACTATCTTAAAATGGTTATAGTCGCTGGCGTTGTACTTGTTCTTCTTATATGGCTCCTGATTGATATTGGACTTGGATTCAGGAGAAATGTTATAACAGGTGGAGTTATAAATACAACATTAAATGAAGAGGGAAAATCATTCTTAAGCGATGATTATATGTCATATCTGGAGCTTGGAAAGGTTACCAATAAGGTTTATCTTGCGCCAGATATATTTATCGATGATGATGATCCACAGTCATATACAGTACTTCAGGCAGAGCTTGCAACTAATACATATCATTACCTGATTACTGACAATAAGGGGCTCGGTTTTGCAGCACAGCTTGATGTAGCAGCGGATTTAGATCAGGTTCTGGACAGCGAGTTGGCTCAGAGAGTATCTGATAAAAAAGTTTATAGAAAATCGGGGGAGACAGGTACTGAAATAGCTGCGGCTATCGATATAACTGATACAGCCTTTACAAAAAACTATGTTGAAGCAGGGGACAAGGTGTATTTTGTCATTACAGGGGCTCCCGATGATTATGACAGGGCACTCAAAATGTTGGAATATATTCTTGATAAGAAATGATTTTGGTTATTAAGGAATTAATACCAAATTCCTCCTTAAAATTTTTTGACGGGCGTATCTGATTATAGATACGCCCGTTTTCACTATAAAAAAGCGCTTTGAAAAAGATTTAGTAAAGAATATATAGAAAGAATTTATATAAAAGAATAATTAAAAAATTTAGAAAATGATTGAGAAAAGATATCAGGAGAGATATCAGGAGAAATATCAGGAGAAATATCAGGAAAGGAAGAGAAAATGAAAGAAGCAGTAAATCCATATCTCCCATCCTGGGAATATATTCCGGATGGAGAGCCTTATGTTTTTGGTGATAGAGTTTATATCTACGGCTCTCACGATATTTATGACGGACATGTTTTCTGTCTTGGAGACTATGTATGTTATTCAGCTCCGATAGATGATCTTGGAAACTGGAGATATGAAGGAGTTATCTATGAGAAGACAGATGATCCTATGAATAAGGATGGACATATGTGTCTTTATGCTCCAGATGTTACAGTTGGTCCAGATGGTCGTTATTATCTGTATTATGTTCTGGATAAGGTTTCAGTTATTTCTGTTGCTGTATGTGATACACCAGCAGGAAAATATGAATTCTATGGATATGTACATTATAAAGATGGAACAAGACTTGGAGAGAGAGAAGGGGATGAACCACAGTTCGATCCTGGAATTTTAACTGAGGGAGATAAGACTTATTTCTATGGTGGTTTCTGTCCTCATGGTGATACCAGAAGAAGCGGATCTCTCATGGTAGAGCTGGCACCAGATATGCTCACTATTGAGGAAGAAGCAATACTTATTGCTCCAGGAATTGAGAATAAAAATCTAGAGGGTAATCTTACAACCTTCAAGGGACATGAGTTCTTTGAGGCTTCTTCAATAAGAAAAAGAGGAGATACCTATTACTTTATCTATTCATCAATCTGGATGCATGAGCTTTGCTATGCAACATCAGATTCTCCAAGAGGTCCATTTACCTATGGTGGCGTGATCATCAGTAATGCTGACCTGGGAATAGACAGTTATAAAAAAGCTGATGTTCCTGGAATGTATGGAGCAAATAATCACGGAAGTATAGTTGAGATTAACGGTGAGTGGTATATCTTCTATCATCGTCATACAAATGGTACCTGGTACAGCAGACAGGAGTGCGCTGAGAAGATTCATTTTGCTGAGGATGGAAGTATTCCTCAGGTTGAGCTTACAACTCAGGGGCTTAATGGTGCTCCACTTACAGGTAAGGGAGAGCATCTGGCTTATACAGTATGTAACATGTTTACAAATGAGCCACAGCTCTATATAGGAAAGCCAGGATTCCCAACAGTTAAGGAAAGACTGGATGAGGGCATGGAGCATCCTGAAGCATTTATTTCAGGTATTGTTGATGGAACAACCATGGGCTTTAAGTACTATAAGTGCGAAGGAATCAAGAAGGTTTCTATAAAAGTTCGTGGCTACGGAGATGGAGTTTTTGAGATTAAAACATCTCCTGAGGGAAAGGCTCTTGCGGAAATGAAGGTGGAGAATACAAACATCTGGACTGAACTCAGTTCTGATATAGATCTGCCAGATGGAGTATATGCAATATATATTTCATTTAAGGGCCAGAGCAGTTCTCTTCAGCTGAAGAGCTTCACTTTATCATAGTAAATATTTGAATCTAAAAATGTTAGATTTGGAAATGACTGTGATTGGTGTCATTCTGAGCGAAGCGAAGAATCTT
>CACZRU010000355.1 GCA_902783605.1 uncultured Lachnospiraceae bacterium | reverse complement strand
TTCTTTGCTGTAATAAGGTTATCTCTGTAATCAGCCTGAAGATCATCAGCCATAAGTGTAAGCTGGATCATACCCAGGATACCATTGATAGGTGTACGGATCTCGTGACTCATATTTGCAAGGAACTCTGCCTGTGTCTTATAAGCAGCATTTGCATCTGTGATAGCACGGGACAGCTTTTCCTCTGTTTCCTTCTGCTCAGTTACATCAATTACAACCATGTTTATGTAGTCAGCCTCTGACTTATACATTACAGTGTTGAATACCTTACCAAGTTTCTCCATGGTAATCTCAACATCCATCAGGTCGCCTTCCTTAGTTCCTGAATTATTATAAGCCTTAAACCATGCATTAATATCCTGAAGAACATCGATGTGGCTGTTACCAAGAGTCTTTCCAATAAACTCCTCTCTATCAAGATTGAAATAAGCACCAAATGTGTTATTTGCATCAACAACCTGATATCCAGTTACATCACCTGCTGGATCAATAAGAATCTTAGCCTGAGCAAAACCTATAGGCAGATTCTTGAAAAGTTTCTTGTACTTATCACTCTGTGTTTTTTCCTGCGCCTGTTCAGAACCGGAAATGATAATAAAAAATACAGCTGCTGCCTGAAGCACTACCATGACTATTCCCACCACCAGGATATTCCCGGAAACTAATACTCCGATAATTCCCAGTACGATAACAATCGCAGCTGTAATGAGCGCCAATTTCTTTGGTTCCATGTTCTTTAACTTGTCCATAACTATACCCTTTCGAAACAAAAATCGTCTTTACAAGATTATTATAAGAGTGCTAATAAAAACACTTATAATAGCCCATATAAAAGCAATTTTTGTAATGAATTTTTTTGAAAATTGTAATATTTTCTTAACTTATTAGATTATACTTTTTTTTACTTTTTTTTTCAACGATAAGTGATGCATAATTACAATAAAAATGTATATTATCCAGCACCCTGCACTGATGCAGATTCCCAGCAGAAAACCAGGTGGCATGTACTTTAATTCCACAGTATGCTGTCCCGGTTCCGCCTCTATTCCAATAAAGGCATCACATAGTTTCACAGGCTCCACTTTCTTTCCATCAAGCAGAACTTTCCACCCCTCATCATAAGGGACTGTGGTGAATATCATCTGCCCGCCATCAAGATTTATGCTGCCCTTCAGATAACCATCCCTAAACTCAGTAACATCCATCTGATTTCTTGACAGTTTATCTCTGAATTCAGCCAGCGCATCTTCATTTAGGATTGAGGTGTAGGTAGTAAGAGTTCCATTCTCTGTGAACATACTATTGAAGGTGAGGTTAAGATCAACCTTATCCCCCTTCTTCAGTTCACCCAGATCCATCATCTGAGTATAATACCTATCCTTAGTCTCATGCATATCATTCAGCATATAATCTACTTCTTTCAGATTATTTCCCCTGATGTTGATATAATGCCTGCCGTCTTCCTCAGCCTCAAACACTATCCTTATGGACATTTCTTTACCAGTAGCATTACTATATCCGATAATGTTTGCCGACTTTGAGTCGTAGGTTATATCACAGCCATCACCTGCCACACCGAATACTGGGAATCGAGGGGTAAAGATATCATCCTCAACTTCTGCTCCATAGAAGGAAATGCGATTCAGGATCATCGCTGAATTCGTGCTGTCAAAGGTCCACTGATTCTTAACTGAATTATTCATGCCAAATGCTATTGGCAAGGCATACTCATTCTCATAAACCACCAATCCTTCAGTTGTATAGACTGGTTTCATATTTTCTGACCATGGGAAGTAAGTTCCGTCACGAAGATAGATATACCTCACACCCAGAAGATCATTAGTTACTGGAGTCGAGCCCATGTAAATATACTCGCTCGCAGCTGTATAGTAACCCAGACTCGCCATGGCATCTATCATGGAACCACGAACAGTCGAACAGAAGGTACCTACATTCCTCATATTATTGTAGGTATTTTCATCCAGCATTATTGGATCTACCACCTCTTCACGGTAGAATATGTGCCCATCCTTCTCAGCAATATCATGAACGGCATCTGTAGCATTTTCCATTAATTCTGTGTACTTCAGATAGAAATGTCCGTCACAAGGTGACTTTGCTGCAATTCCAACCGCTCCATTCACTATAATTTCAAGGCCAAATATTATTCCTATAATAACTGTGTTTGCCCGAACTGAGATAATCCTGTAATGACGCAGTATAAGAAGCACGCCATATAGAGAAACAAACAGAAGAGACATCGCAACAGTTATCTTCTGACTTTGTTCATTAAGTACAATCCCTTTGATTCCGCCAAAATGGTAACAGAGTAATATAAAACCTGCCGAAAGAGCAACTCCTCCAAGAATCGAAAATGTACTCGTATCTCTGGACTTCACTACCATCTCGTAGCAGATTACAAGAAGAGTAAAAATGTAAAGGAATGAAAATCTATTTGGAATTCCGAACTGATTGTGGAAGCCATGCCATATGAAATTTAAGAGTTCCTGGTTCATACTTATGATAAATATGAAAAGAAGCACTATCCTTCCCAGTTTCTCCCAGATATTCACCTTGTTGGAAAGAATATAGATAAAGAGCATAAGCATCGAAAGCGTTCCTGCATAGAGATTTGCTTTTCCATCAAACGAATCCATAACAATAGGTTTTGTAAGGAAAAACTGTCCTCCCAAAAGATCCCAGAAGCTCTGGTACCAGTTCCATTTAGGCAGCTCCGCTCCAGCCGTAGCAGTTTTTGATATTGCAAAGTACGCCACCAGAAGACTTACCGCCGCCATGCCTGCCGAGAGAAGTGAACAGCCTGCAAATTTTAATCCATCCGTGATGAACTTCTTAAAATTCTTATGCCCGGTGAGAAGGAACCAGAGAATAAGGAAAACACAGATAATGTATGCTATGTAGTAATTGCAGTACATACAGTAAAAGAGCGACACTATGTATAGCCTTGGATCTGATTTCTGAATAAGCCTCTCATACCCCAGCATGATAAGTGGCAGAACCATGATGCAGTCCAGCCACATGACGTTCCAGTAATAGCTAATCATATAATTATTCAGGGCAAATGCAATCCCCAATACAACAATAAGAGAATTATTTACGCATTTCCCTCTTCTTCTCGAGAGGAAATAACTAAAGGTTCCAGCAGAAATCGTTAATTTGAGGGATACCAAAAGCGAGAATACCGCCACTATATTCTTTCTTGAAACAAAGAAAAGAACAATGTTAAAAGGACTTGCCATGTAGTAAAGAAGCAGCGACTGGAAGTTCTGGCCCAGCCCCACATCCCATGTGTAGAGCAGGCTTCCATGATTCTGAAGCTTATCCTGATAGTCACTTAGAAAAGGAACATACTGATGTATACTATCTATAAGTGTAAATGTTTCTTCACCAAAAGGCGCTACCTTCTGGACTATCATTACAACCAGCATAAATACAGCCGTAATGGACGTGGATAATATCCACGCCCAGTTACGACTGAAAAATGATCTTTTTTTCTTAGACTCTTGTTCTGTATTTTTTACTTTATTCGTTTCGGTATTATTTATTTCTTTATTAGTCTCTTTATTATCAGTCTCCTTACCGTCTTTTACAGAGTCTTTTTCTTGTATTTGATTTTCTGTCTGTTCTTCTATATTTTCCACTTATTAATATTCTTTCCACTAATTATTTCTTACATTTTGCTCATTTAAGAGTTTTTATAACAGTTATGACAAAAGATCTTTCGCTTCGCTCAAGATGACAAAACTACTTTATTATCATAATTACTTCATCAAATTCAAAATTCATGCTTACATTTTACATCTCACCTGCAAGAAGGTAGATGAGTGGTGAGTTCCAGTAGATTGTTATCTCATTTGTCGAGTAACTCTGAGCACTATCTACATAGCTTTCAGCCGCGCTTTCTTCTGTCAGAACAGCGATTGCATATGGGTCATCCAGATTTCTGTCAGGTCCACCAACCAGCATTCCTGTCATAGCCTGTCCTGCAACCTGTGAAGGTCTGTGATGTGGATTCTCAGGACTGAGTGTTCCGTAACCAGTTACAAAACAGTAACCTACTGCATTCGTTCCAAGGAGATAATCTCTCTGATGCTTAGCAAGCTCAATATATGAATTGTCACCAGTTATATTTCCAGCCATATAGAGAAGCATTCCATCATTTGCGACTCTCATGTTGCTGCCCCAGTCGAATCCACTTCCGAAGCAGAGGAAGTAACCAGTCTTCTCTGACTGAGCAACCAGCTCATCCGCACCTGCCTTGATAACATCCTTACCAATCTTCGCAAGGTCAGAATCATCACACTTTGCCAGGTCATAATTCGCATAATAGCCTATATCAGCCCATCCCAGGCCCTCTTTAATATCATCTATATTAGTGCTGGTAATAAACTCTTTGGCACTGATCACTTCTTCAGCTTCTCCGCCACCTGCAAGATACAGCTCAACAGCAGCCCAGTACCTTTCATCCAGAGTATGATCATCTGGATACTCTCCAGTCACTATATCCTTAGGATTCTTGTATCCCGAATAACTCTCCAGCCCGCCAAGATACTCCCAGGCCTTCTCAGCAGCCTCAAGTGCAGACTTACTGAAATCAGCATCTATATCCTTATATGTCATACTTGCTTTTGCAAGAATTGCTGCAAAATCAGC
>CACZRU010000354.1 GCA_902783605.1 uncultured Lachnospiraceae bacterium | reverse complement strand
TTAACAGCCACAATTAAGGATAATAACTATAGTGACGAGTATATAAAAAAAGTGGTTGTTAACAAAAATATAACTGGTGATAGTACCGATGAAGCCAAGGTCGCAATGCTGAATATTGAGAATGGAAACAGGGCGGAAGACGGTTTTGTTATACCAGAAAAAATAGGGGACATAAGAGTAAACAGAATAGTGGAAACAAATGAAATGAGGCTTGTTTATTTGCTGATCTTAGGAGTGATACTGATAATACTTTTTGGGTATTACAGGTATTACAAGGTGAAAGAGAAAGCAGGACAGAGAGATGAAGAAATTCGTGATGCATATTATGGATTTGTAAACAGACTGACGATATATCTCGGGGCCGGTTTTACGCTTCAAAGGTCGATTATGGCTGCTGTTAAAAATGAAAAATGCATCTATCTGGTGAATGAAGTGGAATATACAACAAATATGATTTCTTCTGGAGTTCCTGAGCTGCAGGCATATAAAGATCTGGGAGACAGACTGGGAAGTGAAGAGTACTTAAAACTTATGTCTCTTATAAGTCAGAATTTATCTTATGGTTATTCTGGTTTGATTAAGCTTCTGGATTCTGAAGTTAAGAATAGTTTTTTTCTAAGAAAAGAAAGGATTAGAAAAAAAGGCGAACAGGCTTCTGAAAAACTGCTGCTTCCAACATCTATTCTCATGATACTGGTGATTGTTGTAGTAATGTATCCTGCGATTATTGGGATGAAATAATTATGTGGAGGTGTTAGTTATGAATGAAATCTGTTTTAAGGTTAAAAAGCATTTTATGAATTTGAATCAAGATAACAGTGGCGTGGCTTCTGTGGAGGTTATCCTAATTCTGGTTGTATTAATTGGCCTGGTTATTATTTTTAAGTCACAGGCTGTTTCATTGGTCAATAAGATATGGAATACGATTACTGAAAACTCTGGTTCTATCACGGGGTAAATAAAAACGAATAAGAAATAAAAAAAATAATTCATAAAAAATAATTCATAAAAAAGAGAAGTTTGTTAATAAATATGAAAGCATAGAAGGAGATTGGTATGAGCAATAAAGGGTATGTAACGATACTGGTATCGCTTATGTTACTAGTGATGATAATCATACTGGTTGCTGTGATGCAGATAACGGACCAGTCACAAGCGAAAACGAAAATAGTTACTGCAACAAGTAGCGCAATGTCCAGTGAATTAGCGGGCTACAACCGAAGCATATTTGATCGTTATCATATCCTGCTCATTGATAAAAATTGTTCAGGTCGAGGAGAAGGTGCTCTTGAAGAGGATATTCAGGAAAGTTTGAAAATAGATCTAGGTGAAGATTACACAATTAATAGTGTAGAGCTTTCAGGGACTATGGGGATACTTGATGACAATGTGGCTGAATTCAAGAGACAAATTAACGATAACTTTAAATATGAGGCATTGGAATATACCGTTGACAAGATATTAGATGTAACGAAAGGAAATGATGAACCAGTAACAGACAGTGATATTCAGGACATAGAGAATGATGTCAGCAGTGAGCAGGCTGCACTAGAAGACGAAGTGAACAATGAGAACAGCAATGACAATAACGATAAAAATAACGATGAAAATACAGTGAGTCAGGAAGGAGAAAATGAAAATGATTTCGAAGATAGTAGTGATGAAATACTAAGTAATAATACAACAGAAAAAGAAGAGGATATGGAGAATATAGATGATTCGAAAAATGCTGAAGAGGTAGTGGATCCTAGAGATACTTTGAAAACATATACTGATGCTGGAATATCAAATATTTTGCTCCCAGAGGATGTTTCAATGAGTGAAAATATTGTTTCTGGAGACGACCTTCCAACTAATATTTGTGGGACTCATGGGGGTGTAGAGTTTAAAGAGGTGGATTCGGATTTTGATGATCTTGATCAGATGGAACTGGATACAACAAGAGATAATAAATGGGGGAATGGTCTTTTGACCAATATGGAAGCAATTATGTATGGAGCAGAGTGTTTTAACTGCCTTACAGACCAAAAGTATAACGATACATATCTGAATTTTGAAATGGAATATATTGTGGGAGGGGAAGATACAGATGGTGCAAATTATAAGAAAGTTGTAAATGAAATACTACTTATCAGGTTTGGATTTAATTTTGCTTATATTCTTACTGATGGGGAAAAAACTGCTGAATGTGAGGCTTTAGCAGCTGCACTGACTGTAGAGTTTCCGCCTGCTGAGCCGGTGGTGAAATATCTGCTTATGGGGTGCTGGTCTTATATAGAATCCATAGCTGATGTGTATCTTTTATTAAGAGGATACAGTATTCCGTATTGGAAATCATTTGATACTTGGACTACGGATTTTGAAAGCCTGGGACATCTAGAACAACTGGCTTCAGAACCGTCATATGAGGAAACTGGGCTTGACTATAAGGAATACCTGATGATTCTTATGGCTCTGCAGGGGGACAAGATTTATTACAGGATGCTGGATCTGATTCAGCTAAATGTCACTCAGCCAGATGTGCCGGGGAGTGAACCAAGCTTTAGAATGAGTAATGCGGTTACGGCTTTTGGAGTAAATGTAAATGTTGATTATAAGGGTAAAGAGTATAGCGTTCATGAGGAAACGGGTTATTGAATTAAATATAGATATCAATCTGTTGGTGAAAATATAGTGAAAAAACATTACAAAAAATGATGTAAAAGATTGGAAAGGCGATTGAAAACATGGAGAAAAACATGGAGAAAAACATGGAGAAAAACATGATTAAAAAGAAAAAATAATTTGTCTGCCTCTCACTAGTGTCTAAGTTTTCCAATATGTGCTTCCACATAATTTCGATATGTGCTTCCGATTTTTTCGATATGCGTTCCAAGTTTTTGTTATGGGTTTACTTGTTTTGCTGCCAAACAGATTTATATATAAGCATATTATATGAGCAGGGTTGTTGGTATGAATAATAAAGGAAGTGTATCTATTGAGGCTTCGATTGCATTTCCTATATTCCTATTTACTATGCTGGCTTTGATATACATAGCAGAGATTAACACAGTAAAAGGAGTAGTATATGAGGCTGCAATAGAGACAACAGAATATATGGCAGAGTATGCGTATCTTTCGGACTGTTTTGAAGAGGCGTCAGTGATGGATTATCCAATGGCGTTTCTCAAATTTGAAGAATATGTAGATTCAAAAGCTCTCCTGGATAAATATATTGTCGGAGGATGTGCGGGCGTTAGTTTTTTGGGCTCAAGCTTCCCTGATGATGAAGGATACATAGATCTTCATGTGACTTATTATGTCAGGATTAATGTTCCAATAATTGGTGCATTTTCTAGGAAAATAACAGAGCGGATTCGACAGAGAGCATATTTGGGTGGTGGACAATATGGCGAAGACTATGAGTCTGAGACTGTTGATCAGTTTGTATATATAACTGACAATCAGGAGGCTTATCACACTAGCAGGAGTTGTTCATATTTAATGCCGGATATACATACCAGCAGTCGGGAATCTGCAATTAGTAATGGCTATAGGCAGTGTGAATATTGCGGAGGAGATATATCCGATACGGTATATGTAACTTCAGAAGGAGAATGCTTTCATACAAGCAGATACTGTTCTCGTCTGAAAAGGTCGGTACATAGAGTTAAGCTTAGTGAGACCGGACTTCCGCCCTGCTCTAGGTGTGCTGAATGATGGAATGAAAAATCAGGAGCTGTTCGAGGCAATGAAAAGAATTACTGCGAGGAGTTTAGAGATGAATAAAGGTTATATGACAGTTGAAGCCAGCATAGTGGTACCGGTTGTATTGTTCGGAGTATTTATGTGCTTGTTTGGTCTAATGCTGATATATGAAAAGGGTTATGTGTTAGGAAATGAATATGAGGCTCTCTATACGATTCCATTCAGCCATATACGAGATAATTCTGTGGATGCTTACCTTTCGAATAAGAATTATACATACGGAGTGGTGTTAGGAGAGGCTAGTGTGGAAACAGGATACAGCTGGCACAAAGCTAAGTGCCAAGGCGTATTAAAATTATATGGAGACAGTGAGATAAATGCCGACAGAGAGATTGATGTTCTGGTTGAAAGACTGAGGAGGTGGCAGTTCTATGATGATATTGCAGAAGACCAGGGGCATGAGTAGTGTGTTCGAGGTTAGAGATGCACTGATACCAGATAATTACGAAGCGTTGATGCTCGCGTATAATAGTATGAATTATCTTCCATCGTCTTCCTTTTGTGAAGTGGATGGAAATAAACGGATGAATATAAAAATCGATGGACTAAACACATTGTCCGGAAAATATAGCAAATGTATTCCCAAAATGGAGGATGTAAAAAAGTTAGTAAATGATCTTCGCAGCTGTATTTTGGAGCTTAAGGAATATTTGCTTAATCCAACAAATCTGGTTATAGATATAAGATATATACTCTTTGATGGACAGAGTGATAGATACAAGTTTTTATATATTCCCGGTTGCTATAATAATTTCAGAGATCAGATGAAAGTGCTGTTTGAAGAAATAATGAGGATGTATGATCATCAAGATAGACAAGGTGTTGTGTATCTATATGATCTGTATAGTAGATTTTTGGGCGAGAATTTTACTCCCGAAGTTTTCTGTAGGCTTATAGGAAATGTTTCCTTGTTAAGAAATGATCAAATTGAAAATCATAAATATTATCGTCCAGCAGCATATCATGATAATGCGCAGAAGTATTATCCATCATCAAATTCTATAATCACAAATAATCCCCCAGAATCCCAAATAATAGATGAAGAAAAATCAGGCATAAGGAAGGCTGATATAGGTTTATATGCGCTTGTGATGGCTGCTGTGGTTGTTACAGCCTTTGTTCTCATTATTATTTTCGGGACGGGATCGCTTAAGTTTTCTGTTCTTATGGCGGTTGGGGCGGTCATTTACATAGTGGTAGATGTTATGCAGAAAAGGGGAGCAGAGGAACAGCATGAAATAGATGAATCTATGAATATGTATGTTGATTCAGCAAGATCTTTTGAATGTTCTCGCGCTAGTGAATCGTCTGCTGGATCATATGCTGGAACGTCAGTTGGATCATATGCTGGAACGCCAGTTGGATCATATGCTGGAACGCCAGTTGGATCATATGCTGGAACGTCAGTTGGATCATATGCTGGAACGTCAGTTGGATCATCTGTTGAATTGCCTGTTGAATCACCAGTTCACGCATATGCTGAAGAGGGAACAATAAATAATAGTAGTACAGGTGCATGTTTTTATGGCAGAAATGATAATACAAATTCTTTTTGTGAGGAGAATATAGATACATCAATTCTTTCTCTTGGGAATGAGACGGGAAATGAGACAGGGAATGAGGCAGAGAATGTATCAAAGCTTGTTCCAAGAGAGGGTGATCGAATAGAAGGTAGTCAAATAGAAGAAATATATCTTATAGAGGGAGAAACAAAGGTTGGAAGACAGAAGAGTTTATGTGATTTTTGCTTGAATGATACTTCGGTAAGTAGAGTTCATGCGATATTCGAAAAGAAAGGCGGTTCTGTTTTTGTACGCGATGCTGGTTCAACTAATGGAACATATTTAAACGAAAAAAGGTTATCAGCAAATGAGGAAGTTGAAGTCAGTCTTGGGGATTTGGTTGGTATTGCAGAAATTATTTTTGAATGTTGTTAGCTGTTGGCTGGCTGTTAACAGGGTGAAAACTCATGGGCTCTTTGAGGCATAGAATTGAAAAAGATGAATTTGGAGGACGAAATGACTCATAAGAATAAAAAAAAGAAAAAATCAGGGCTTCTAATAATAATTGCATTAACGCTTATAATTGCATTTATTTTAAATGAGAGCTTTGTTATGGATTATAAACTGGTCAGGGCAGATGAAGCAGAAACGTATCAAACAGAAAAATCTCAAGTAGAGGAATCTCAAACAGAGGAATCCCAACTAAAAGCGTCTCAAACTGATGCTTTTAGTTCTGATAAGGGACAGGATGAGAAATACCAATTGATCGATGATGAAGAAAATAGTTTGGGTGAAGAAGATCAGTTATTAGATAAAGATAACGAGGGAAATTCAAAGAAATCTGCAGAAGAATCTCCAGAAAAATCTCCAAATAGTAAGGATGTAGACGAGATAATCCCGTTTGAATATGCGACTAGTGAGCTTAAGGCGCCTGATGAGATAAATCAAAATCATAGTTTATTAACTTCGCCACAAAATATTATGGTTTTTGCACTTAATGCAGCAAATCCGGATTATAGACCTGTTGGGGACAAAACACCTATGACTAATGGAGCTGACTGGTGGAGCAATGCAAAGAGTTATATCCAATCAACTTTTGGAGTTACGGATGGTGTATATAATACCGTGGCAAGCGCACCTCCTGCTGGAAGTGTATGGTGTGCAGGGCTTGTATCGAGGGTAATTAATGCTACATATCCAGGAGGAGAGTCTATAGCAGTAACTGAAAGTGTGGCAACTCTGTATGATGAGATTCAGGCGTCGGGAAAATTTGAATTTGTTGCTGAAGGTTATGTTGCAGATTTTGTTGATGTAATTGAAAGTACTCAGGCAGGAGATATTATGCTGCTGATGTCAAAGAATTCATCAGGTGGCTGGGAGTGGAGCCATTCGAATCTGATAACCTACTATGGGTATATATATAGTCAGGGCGCAGGCGGAAAAATCAGAATGAATACCTTTGACAACTATAATCAATACGGCGCTTATGAGGCTAGTGTTTCAGCGGGTTATTATTACTATATTTATAGACCGATAACCAAAACTGAGCCTGACAAATCATATCTCACCTTACTTAAAAAAGGAAAGATAACGGGGAAATCATTTGATGATGTTTATTTTGAAGCATATGATGAAAATGGAAATTATCTGGGTGTATATATTACGGGGTATTCCAGTGATGAGGAAGGTGGTTTTGCATATTATCTGAGAAAGTCTGCTGAGGATACGAGCTATGCAGATGATGATGATGGATCGATTCCTCTTCCGGTCGGAAGTACAGTGTATCTCTATGAGCAAGGTGAAAAGACAGAAGAGGGCTATAAGCTTCCTAAAAATGCTAAGAGTTATGCAGGTACAAAAGGTGGTGCGTGGAGTTATGTTCGTGGACCACAGAAGGAGTATTATCTAGAGTATACGACATTGGCGTATGAAGATTGGACCAGACTTGGAGCCATAGTTATTCCGGAGGACGAGAACACCTTTGGACCTCTTTCGTTAAAGAAACAGACTAAATCAGAGTATAGTCTTTATACACAGGATTCAACTAGGTTTTCTCTTGAGGGGGCGAAGTATGTAGTTGCTAATAGTGACAATTCAAATGTTTATTATATGGAAACAGATTCTACTGGAACCGCATATGTACTGGATTCTTCTGGAAAGAGAACGGATGTGTCAGGAATTACAAGAATATGGGCGGATACATATTACTGCTGGGAGACCAAGGCGTCTCCGGGATATAAGATAGATCCAAATTGTTGTGAATCAAAAAAGAAATCGGTTAATCTCGGAACTGATAATCCTAATCCTACTTTTGTTTCGGAGGAGGTGCCAGAAGTAAGTCTGAAGGGCGGAATAGAGATTAATAAATGCTCATCAAAATCATTTTCAGAGGATAATCCTAATTATAATCTGTCGGCAACATATACGGTTTACAATTCTTCAGGTGCTGTGGCAGGAACAATAAATACTGATACTAATGGTTATGGGTATCTTGGTGGGTTGTCTGCAGGTATATATACTGTAAAGGAAACATCCGCGGGAAAGGGCTATGAACTGGATGAAAAATCTTATACGGTAAACGTGACTGTACCGGCTATAGGAACATATGTTTATGATGGGGTGGATTATTCGGCTGTATTTAATCCTGATTATTACAGGAAGAAATATCCTGATCTTTCTGGGCTTAGTGATGCTGATCTATTGAAGCATTTTGCAACTTCTGGGCTTAATGAAGGAAGAAGAGCCAGTGAGGTGTATGACGCCGGATACTATGCTGCGAAGAAGGGGAAAAGCTGCTACGAAGCATTTAAATACTACCTTGGATATGGTATGTATTTAAATGAGACTGCGGCTCCGATGGATAATTATAATCAGAAAGAAGGTGGAGTATACTCAAATGGTACCTTTAGGCCAGTGGTACTTTCTTATGAAGCTCCAAAGAAACATGATTTCGATTGTAATATGTTCAAGAAGGACAGATTTACGGCAGGTTTTAGTGTCCAAGGTGAAGCGGAACTCGCTGGAGCGGAGTTCTGTCTGAAATACTATGCGGTTGCTGCAGATATGATAGATAGAACTGATGAATTAGAAACGATGGAGCCGGATAAAGAGTGGACGATGATTACGAAGGAGTCAGATGATGGAAGTGTAAAGACCATGCTGAAAGAAGAATATCTGGTTGATGGTTTATCTGATTCGTCAGAAGAGGTTATAGATGGCAGTCAGTCTGCGGGTGGTTCTGGTAACAGTGATATATATTTTGATGAAGATGGAAATGTGTTTCTTCCATTTGGTATCATTTCCGTGGAAGAAACAAAAGCACCAAAAGGGTATAAATTGAGCGAGGTTGATTATGGAACTGATGAACTGGATAAAGTTAAATATTACGTGATTGATGAGAACACTGTTCTAAATGAAATAAGCATCAGTAATACAATTCTTCGAGGAGATATCAAACTTGAAAAGAGAGATTACGATACTGATGAGGCTATGAAGGGAGTGCAGTTCGAAGTTAAAAGCACATCAACTGGTGAAACACTGCTAATAGAAACTGATGAAAATGGTTTTGCCAGCACTGAAGGTTTGTGGATGTCATGTACGGCGGATGGAATGGAACTGACTAAGGCTGATGGTTATGGAGCGCTTCCTTTTGGAACATATATTGTTACGGAAATTAGTTGTGATGCAAATCAGGGAAAACAGCTTGAACCACCAATTGAGATTAAGGTTGAAGAGGAAATGATATATGATGCATTTGATCCAAATAATAATGAGCCAATAATAAGAAATGTATCAATTCCAAAGATAGGAACGACAGCTCATGTTAAAGACTCGGATAAGGATACCATTCCAACTGATGAAATCCAGACACTTGTTGATACAGTTTCATATAAGTTTTTGAAAGCAAATACCAGTTATTCAGTTCTGGGGCGACTTATGGTTCGTGATGAAAAGGGTTTGGTTTCAGAATATAAAAAAGATGGAAAACCAGTAACATCGGTGACTCATTTTACAACTCAAAGTGAGTATACAAAGAGCGTATATGAAATAGAAGGTACAGTTGATGTGGTGTTTGAAGGAATTGATGTGAGTGGACTGGAAGGAAAATCTCTGGTTGTTTTTGAATCATTGTATTTGGGAGATGATATTGAAACGGTGTTACAGTATCCGGATATTGAAACTGATATATTTCCTGTAAAACATGAGGATGGAGATGATGAGAATCAAACATTACACGTGGTGAAAATTGGGACTAAAGCACATGCAGAGAATAGTGATTCGCAGACTATTCAGGCTGATGGAAAAATAACTGTGGTAGATACCATTTCATATGAAAATGTTACCGTGGGTGAACAGTATTCATTTGAAGGAGTTCTATATGATAAGAATTCTGGTGAACCAGTCCTTGTGAATGGCGAAGAGGTAAGGTCAAAAGTGGAATTTACTGCTGAAAAAACATCAGGTACAGTGGATATGAAATTTATCTTTGATGCAACGGATATAGATGGTGACCTTGTCGTATTTGAGAGGATGTATGATGCGGATGGGAAGCTTGTTGCGAAGCATGAAGATATTGAGAGTGAAAGTCAGACAGTCAAACTGGTTAAGAAAGTGGTTGAATCTAAGAATGAGGATAGTGATTCAGGAAAAACTGATGATTCTAAAAATGCTGAACAAAAATTATCTAGTACTATTAAAAACACACCAAAGACTGGGGATAGTATTCCGCTAAAAATAGTTGCAGCATTGGTCTTAATATCGCTATGTTCAGTTGTATATATTTTATATAGGAAAAAGGGGTCATAAAAGGTGCTTGTTTCTCCTGCTTCCATGCAACCCTGTGCCTTGATAAGGTGCAGGGTTTTGTATTTATTGAAGAGTTATTATGATATAATAAATAAGTTGAAACAAAAGAAAACAGAGAGAAGAAATAGAAAAAAAGAAAGAGAAATAAGAAACATAAAAGGAAACAGAAAGAACAAAAACAGATAAAAAATAATAAAGAAAAAAGATAGAATAATATTGAGGGAGAAACGGGAAGACGAATAGAGTGGAAAGGAGATTTGGTATGAGTTATTTAGAACTGCTTAGATCCATGCTTGGTAAACCAGATGCAGAATTTAGAGAGGGACAGCTGGAAGCTATAGAAAGTATAGTGGATGGGAAGAGAACGCTTGTGGTTCAAAAAACAGGTTGGGGAAAAAGTATAGTATATTTTCTGGCTACCAGAGTGCTTAGAGATAAAGGGGCTGGTATTACTATGATAGTGAGTCCGCTTATTTCGCTTATGACCGATCAGATAAAGCATGCAGAGAAGATGGGACTGAAGGTAGTTACCATTAATTCTAAAAATGAAGAAGAACATTCAGACGTATTTAATAAACTAAAAAAGGGTGAGGCTATTGATGCAATCCTTATTTCTCCTGAGAGGCTGGCTAATGAGGAATTTAGAAAAGTTCTTTTTGATATGACAGATAATGTTGGTCTGTTTGTTGTGGATGAAGCTCATTGTATTTCGGACTGGGGGCATGATTTTAGACCTGATTACAGAAGAATTATTGAAGTGATTGATAAAATTCCTTCCACTGTTCCTGTACTTGCTGTGACTGCAACAGCCAACGAAAATGTTGTTGAGGATATTAAAAAGCAGATTCCAGGGATTAATGTTATAAGGGGATCCATGTTGAGAGAATCTCTGTCCCTTCAGTGTATTAATATAGAAAACTACGATGAGAGAATTGCGTGGTTAGGAAAAAATATAGATAAATTTGATGGACCGGGTATAATTTACTGCTCCACTATTCAAACCTGCAAGGCTGTAAATAAATATCTAAAAAATATAGGTAAAAGATCAGAACTTTACACCGGTAAACTGAGTGCAGAAGAGCGAAATTATGTGATAGATCGATTTACAGGTGATCCTCGGAAGATAGATGTTATAGTGGCTACAATTGCTCTTGGCATGGGTTTTGATATGCCGGATCTTAAGTATGTTATCCATTTTTCAAAACCTAAAAATATCATTGCTTATTATCAGCAGATAGGCAGGGCTGGGCGTGAGATTCCAGAGGCTTATGCAGTGCTCTTATATGGCAGGGAAGATGATATAGTAAATAAGTACTTTGTAGAAAATGCATTTCCAGAGGATGAACTGATGGAGCAGATTATTGCTGCTTCTATTGATCATCAGGATACGGGGCTTAATGTTGCTGAATATGAAAAATATGTAAATGCTAAACGTGGTGATATTAAAAAATGTATTAAATATCTTGAGGTGAATGGGGATATTTATTCTCAAAACAAAATGTATTATAAATCAGCTTCTCCATGGCATATTGACAGAGAAAGAGCTGAGATAATTACAGCTCGCAGATATGAGGAGCTCCGTCAGATGACAGAGTTTTCTAAAATTGACAGCTGTTATATGAAATATATTGCCAGAGTTTTGGGGGATGATAAATCCTGTAACTGTGGAAAGTGTAGTAATTGTCTTGGCAGGGATATTCTTGATTTTGAAAAAGTTACGGAAGATGAAATTGCACAGGCAAGACAGCTGATTAATGACAGCTCTGAAGAACTGACTCCAAGAAAACAATGGCCTTTAAAAGATTCTTTATATGAGTTGGTTGGTACGCGCAAGATTAAAATTCAAGATGAATATAAAATAGAAAGTGGATTATGCCTATCAAGATATGGTAATCCTGGATATGGGAAAATGGTTAGAGATGAAAAGTTTAATGACCATTACTTTTCTGATGAGCTGGTGGATGCTTCGGTGCATTTGCTTAGAAGTTTTGTTCATAAAAATAATATACAGTGGGTGACCTCTCCTGCATCAAATAATTATCCTGAATTGGTAAAAAGCTTTGCGGAAAGAGTTGCAGACAAGCTGGGACTCCAATACAAAGATATGTTTGAGAAGAAGAACGGTAAAAAAAATCAGAGAGAATTTCATAACAGCTATTATCTGTTTATGAATGCTTATGAATCGCAGGAACTGATATCTGATGGCAGAGAAATGGATCATAGAAACGTATTATTGATAGATGATATTGCAGATTCCCAATGGACATTAACTGTATGTGGTTATAAACTTAGAAAAGCTGAAAGTGGTTTAGTTTATCCTTTTGTATTGGCATACATAGATCAAAATGGAGATGATTAGAATGAAACTATCAGATAATGAAATCAGCATTTTGTTGTTGAATTCAAGTGTGGCGCTAGATAAATCGGGGGTCTCTCCACTGACACAGTCTGAGTGGGCTGGATTATTAAATAAGCTGATTGAATATAAATTTGAACCTAAAAATCTTTTGCAAGAAGATTCTGGAAAATATCTTGATGCTATGGGATATGGCGATGAGTTTAAAAGCAGAGTGACAACTCTTATGGGCAGGAGTGTAAAACTATCTATGGGATTGGAGAAGCTGTCACATGATGGAATAAATATAATTACGATCGTAAATTCCAATTATCCTGTTCTTCTGAGGAAAAAACTGAAAGACAAAGTGCCTCCAGTTCTTTACTATGTTGGCGATATAAACTATGCAAATAAGATTGGTATAGGCATAGTGGGTTCGAGACGTGTCAGTAGTGCAGGGCTGGAATTTACCAGGAGGCTGGCGTTACAGGCGACAAGAGAAAAGCTTGTTGTTTATTCTGGTGGAGCGAAAGGTGTTGATATTACAGCAGAATATACATCCATAAATAATGGAGGGGTTGCTGTAGAGTTTATTGCAGAATCAATGTATGAAAAAATAAAGAGCAGTGATGCTATTAAAGCGGTATTGAATAATAAGCTTCTTCTTATAAGCGACATGAATCCGGAAGAGGGATTCAAAACATGGCGTGCAATAAATAGAAATAAGTATATATACGCGTCCTCATATGGTGCATTTGTAATTGAAGCTGATTATAATTCCGGAGGAACGTGGGCTGGTGCTAAGGAAGCGATTGAAAAAAAATATACTCGCGTCTTTGTAAGAGAGTCAAAAGAACATGATGGGAATACTGAACTGATTAAGCTGGGTGGAAGAGGATATAAAACAGTGGAAGATGATCTTAAGAGCCTTATTTTAGGCGGTGATCCAAGTGGTGTATCACAGCTATCTATATTTGATAATTAGATGCTAAAAAATGATTTAGAAAAAAAACTAAAAAAAACAAAAAAAACTTGTTGACATAGAAAAAGCTTTTTGATAATATAGTCAAAGTCGCCGGTAAAAAGAGCGACTACTTTTTACGAGTAAAACAATACATGGAGAGGTATCGAAGTGGTCATAACGAGGCGGTCTTGAAAACCGTTTGTCCGCAAGGGCA
>CACZRU010000353.1 GCA_902783605.1 uncultured Lachnospiraceae bacterium | reverse complement strand
GGCTTGTAAAGTGTGCCATTAATGAATTCAGTAGTTATATTTACCAAGTCATCTCTATCTCCCATTGAAGCCCTGTTTGCTGCATCAATCATTACCTCAGCAATAGCATCATAGGCCTTTTTCTCAAGATAGAAGTTAAGCTTTTCAATTACATTCATATTTGCTGTTTCTTTTTCATACATGTTTATTGGTCCTGGCATTTTCTCTTCCTCCTGGATTTATTTGATTATCTTACTATTTTAATTGTTACTCATTTATTTATATCACAGCATTAGCAACAAATGCGCAACACAGATAAAGAAACAGCAAACCAATAGATACATTTTTCTGCGCCTACCAGTTTGCTGTTTAAAGCATACCATGTTCTGTCCAACAAATTACGAATATAATCTAAAATTCTGCTCTTTTTCAAAGTAGTAATCCTCTAAATACTTTTTTCTTCCTGTATTATTTAATAATCTAAATTTTTCGTTTGGCATCTCTCTTCCTCCTAATACCATTAATCATATTTTTCCATTTTCATTTTACGGGTTCATGGTAGCATTCTAAGCATAACAAAAGCGCAACAAAAAATTTTTGTAAGACTTAAAAATTTTTTTTGATCATGAGGTTTAATAATCTTTTTGGAGTGGTAAAAATCCACACGATATGTTACATTTAAAGAGGTAATGTTGAAAACGATTACATTTAATCGTTAAGCATAGATAAATTTTGGAGAAGGGAGGATTTTTATGACCGGTAACCCAAATAAACAAATGACCGAACAAGAACTCATTAACTGTTTTGAAGATGCTATAAATTATGACCATATTTACGCTTTATATCAGCCACAGATCAATCATTCAACTGGCAGAATGGTTGGAGCAGAAGCATTGATGCGCTGGAATCATCCACTGTATGGAATGCAGTATCCATCAGATTTCATACCAGTTCTTGAAAAGAATAACCTGATATTCAAGGCAGACCTTCATATATTTGAATTGGTTTGCAGACTCCAAAGAAAATGTATTGATGAAAGAATATCAGTTGTTCCTATCTCTGTAAATATGTCCCGTTATGATATCTATAATCATGACTATGTCGAGTCAATCGAAGCTATCAGAAAGAAGTATGATGTTCCTGTTAAATATCTTCGAATCGAGATAACAGAGTCCTCTGCTATTGGAGGAATGGAGCTGGTTTCTAGTGTTCTGGATCAGCTTCACAGCTATGGATATCTGGTAGAAATGGATGACTTTGGAAGTGGATATTCTTCGCTTAATATTCTGAAAGACCTGAATATTGATATCATAAAGCTGGATATTAATTTCATCACCGGAGGAATTGGAGGTCGAGGTGGTACTATCCTAAGTTCGGTTGTTCGAATGGCTCGCTGGCTGGAGACTCCAGTTATTGCTGAGGGTGTAGAGACCATGGAAATTGCCGACTATATGAAGAGTATCGGCTGTAATTATATCCAAGGGTATCTATATTCAAAACCTATCCCTGAAGACGAATATATCAAAACACTTGGAAGTCTTAATCATGAACCTATGGAAGCGGAAATGAGACTTCTCAAAACAATCGATTCTGGAAAATTCTGGGATCCGGAGTCTATGGAAACACTAATCTTCAGTAATTTTGTTGGAGCAGCTGCTATATTCAGTTATGATTCAGAAGAAAAGACGATTGAAATTCTTCGAGTCAATCAGAAATATATTAAAGAAGTGGGGATGGGACGGACAGAGAAAAAAATCATCAAGTCTGATCCATGGGATATTCTCGATGAGAATAATAAAAATATCTACATTGGTACAATTAAAAAAGCTATTCAATCAAATGATGAAGAAGAATGCGAGACTTGGAGAACCATCTGCACAAATGTCTGTGGAGAAGAAAAAATATGTGTTAAAAGTAACATAAGAGCTATAGGAACCACCGGCACCAGACATTTATTCTACTGCATGGTTCAGAACATAACAAAAGAAAAACAGAATATCGATCAACTGCTAGAAAATGAAGGGCGTTTTAAATATGCATTTGAACACGCTAATGTGTATGCCTGGGAGGTTGATCTTAATACCTGGGATATGCGTCCATGCTTTAGATGTATGAGAGACCTGAATGTTCCTCCAGTAGTTCACAACTATCCAGAACCACTCATCGAAAATGGCATCTTCCCACCAGACTATGCAGATATGTATCGTGGCTGGATGGAGAAACTTGCACAAGGAATGGACGGTTTAGAGGCAATCATACCACTGACTGTTGGCAGGATTCCTTTCTATGTTAGGTACTCCCTAGAGTATGACGAAAACGGAAAGCCACTTAAGGCCTACGGTTCTGCAACCCTTGTTGTGGATGACAAAGATAAGAAATAAAAACTAAAAGCTTCAATACTCTTAAGTGTTATAACTTAGAAGAATTGAAGCTTTTATTAATTCAGCATATTATGCACATGTCAAAGATATCTTTTGACACCATATGATGTACGGATTTTCTTTCAAATTTATATTCTACTATTTATATTCTGCCATTTATATTCTGCCATTTATATTCTACCATTTATATTCTACCATCCAAGATCCATAAGCCAGTTGTTAAGTGCTCTTTCCCTATCCTTATCATTCTTGGTTGTGTCATTGTAGTATTCACCCTTGATATTACCATCAACTATATAGAGGACTCTGGAGCATCTTGCTGCAACCTTTGAGTCATGAGTTACCATCATTATTGTTGTTCCTTCTTTATTAATCTTTGTTAGTTCATCCATTACCTCGTTAGAGTTCGCACGGTTAAGAGCTCCTGTAGGTTCATCTGCAAATACCACTGAAGGCTTGTTGATAAGACTTCTGCAGATACATGCACGCTGAAGCTGTCCACCAGATACTTCATTTATATCATTGTCAGCAGCTTCGATGATTCCCAATTTTCTCATAAGATCCTCGCCAAACTGTGTTACCTCTTTACGGGATCTCTTTAGCTTCTTGCTCTGAAGTCCTGGAAGAAGGATGTTATCCAGAATTGTCATATTCTTCATCATAAACATCTGCTGGAAGATAAATCCCATCTCATCAAGTCTTACATCAGAAAGCTCGTTCTTCTTAAGCTTAGTAATGTCCTTTCCCTTAAAAAGAACTGTTCCGCTGGTTGCGTTATCCATACCTGATACACTGTAGAGAAGAGTTGACTTTCCCGAGGCAGATGGTCCCATGATGGCAACCATTTCGCCCTCTTCAACTTTGAAATTTACATTCTTTAAAACATTATTCTGTCTTTTATCTGTTACATAGGTTTTGCATAAATCTTTTACTTCTATTACTGTTGACATATTCTTTCTCCTTTTTCTCATTTTCGTTGCTTTTTCATCTTTCAAACTGCCTGAATCCAAGCCAGTCGGCAACTCTTTCTGTATTTTTCTTCATTTTAGTTGCTTTTTCATC
>CACZRU010000352.1 GCA_902783605.1 uncultured Lachnospiraceae bacterium | reverse complement strand
TGGTGAACTTTCCAGAATGACTCAGTTTAAGGATAAGTCAGCGCAGCATAAGGATAATATAAATGCTGGACTTTTTGATTATCCTGCTCTTATGGCTGCTGATATTCTTCTGTACCAGCCGGACTATGTTCCTACAGGTGCTGATCAGAAGCAGCATGTTGAACTGACTCGTACTATTGCAAATAGATTCAATGGCCTTTATGGTGATGTATTCAAAATACCAGAACCTTATATAGCTAAGGCTGGTGCAAAGATAATGTCTCTTCAGAATCCTGCTAAGAAGATGTCTAAGTCGGATGAGAATCCAAAGGCTACAGTTTCAATTCTTGATCAGCCTGATGTTATCATGGCAAGATTCAAGGGTGCGGTAACCGACAGTGAATCAGAAGTAGTGTTTAGAGAAGGCAAGGACGGTATCAACAACCTGATGACAATTTATTCTGTATTTACAGGTGAAAGCTTCGAACAGATAGAGAAGGACTTTGAAGGCAAGGGCTATGGAGATTTCAAGAAGGCAGTTGGTACAGTTGTAGTCGACGGACTTGCTCCTGTAAGAGAAGAGTTCGAGAGACTTACCAAGGACAAGGCTTATCTTGAGCAGTGCTACAAGAAGGGTGCAGAGACTGCATCATATGTAGCTGGCAAGACACTTAATAAGGTTAAGAAGAAGGTTGGACTTCTTCAGGCGTAAGAGAATTACGATATGAAAGTAAGAAATTATAGTACGGATGATAGTGTTATCCGATTAACTAGATATCAGAAGAAAGGACTGCTCAGGATTATCTTTAGTCGTCTGGGTGGTATTATTCTGCTTTTAATTCTCCAGGTGATGATGATTTTTTCACTCTTCACCTGGTTTTCTAATTATGTGCCATACTACTCGACAGTGAAGGTGGTATTTACTGTCGCCATGATTTTATATCTGTTTAACAGTGATATGGATTCTTCGGCAAAGCTGACATGGATGTTTATCATTTCCATATTACCATTTTCGGGTTCTATTTTCCTCGCCTTCACTCAGATTGAGGTTGGGCATATTGCCATGAAGAAGCGGATGCTGAAGATTATGGCGGATACCAGTGACAGTCTGCCAACGGATGAGTCTGTACTTAAAGAGCTTGAGGAAGATGAGTCAGGCATTACGGAAATGAGCCATTACCTCAGCACGACCGGAGACTTTCCTATCTATAACAATACGGAGGTTACTTACTTCCCAATTGGCGAGGCAAAGTTCAAGGCGCTTCTTGAGGAGCTTGAGAAGGCTGAGAAGTATATCTTCCTGGAGTATTTTATCATCACTGAAGGTTATATGTGGGGACGTATCTTGAAAATCCTTACTGAGAAGGTTAAGCAGGGCGTTGAGGTTCGCGTGCTCTACGATGGAATGTGCGAGATGAGCCAGCTGCCACATAATTATGCTGAAAGACTGCAGACCTTCGGTATCAAGGCTAAGACATTTTCGAAGATTCATCCATTTGTTTCTACATATTATAATTACCGTGATCACAGAAAGGTTCTGGTGATTGATGGAAAGGTAGCATTTAACGGTGGAGTAAATCTTGCTGATGAGTATATCAACAGGCAGGAACGTTTTGGTCACTGGAAAGATTCGGCAGTCATGGTGAAGGGTGACGCGGTTAAGGCTTACACGCTGATGTTCCTTCAGATGTGGGCTGAGGACAGTGGTCAGGTTGAACTGGGGGATTATCTGAAGGGTGGAAATACATATCAGAGTCATTCTATCGTTCCATCAGGCTATGTTATGCCATACAGTGACATACCTCTCGATGGAGAAAAGGTGGGAGAGAACATATATATGGATGTGCTGAACCGTGCACATAAATATGTTCATATCATGACACCGTATCTCGTTCTTGATGATGAACTTCGTACTGCAATCAAGTATGCCGCCAACAGAGGCGTGGAGATAAGTATTATTCTTCCGGGGATTCCAGATAAGAGGATGGCATATGCTCTTGCCAAGTCACATTACAAAGATCTTGTGAAGGCGGGCGTTCATATTTATGAGTATGAGCCTGGCTTTGTTCACACAAAGAATTTTATCTCAGATGATATTAAGGCGATTGTTGGAACGATAAATCTTGATTATAGAAGTCTGTATCATCATTTTGAATGTGCGACATATATGTATAAGACGGCCTGTATTGCGGATATTGAGCAGGACTTCCAGGATACACTCACTAAGTGCAGGAAGGTGACGCTAGATACCATAAAGCATGAGAAGCTGTATTATAAGCTCATGGGACCGCTGGTGAAATTAATTGCGCCACTTATGTAAAAAAACACTTGCTTTATAATATCCCTTGTGATAGTATCGTAATGTTGCTGGTGTACAATCTAGGTTTGGGCCCTTGGGGTTCCAGATGGTGTTGTACATACGTTACATAGAAAAGGAGAAAGATTATGAGAGAGGGAATACATCCAGATTATTATCAGGCTAAGGTTGTATGCAACTGTGGA
>CACZRU010000351.1 GCA_902783605.1 uncultured Lachnospiraceae bacterium | reverse complement strand
GTCAGTATACTTCATAACTCCGTCCTTATCAAAGGTTCCTGTAAATGTCCAAACTGATCTTTCAGCTGCACTGCTTGACCATGTAACAGTTACAGAATAGAAGTCATTTGCTGTAGCCTTAATATCAAATATGCCTCTGTGTGACTTTGTCTCTGTATATGTTCCAGTGTAATCCTTGCCAGTAATCTCAACTTCCTGCTTCTTAAATTCGTTACCCTTAGCTACATTTTCTTTATCTTCTGTCCATGTAAGAACACCATCAACAACCTTAATTGTACCTGTAAGCTTTGTATAAACTATTGTACTTGTTGAACTGCCAGCTGCATCATAGTCAATCTTAGTCTTTGTACCTTCCTTATATTTGAAGGTTCCTTCCATATCAAACTCACCACTCATATTCCATTCATAAGCCTGATATGCACTGTTTGGCCATCTTACATTAATTGTGTAATAGCCTTCAAGCGATCCCTGCTTCTTGATTGTCACTACTGCTCTTCCAGCAAATGTGTCAACATATGTACCTGAATAGTCAACCATCTTTGCATTTGGAATCCATGCGCCGTCTTCACCAACATAGCATCCATCAATCCAACGCTTTGTTACAAGGTAACCTGTCTCATCAAAATAATACCACTTGCCATCAACCTTAAGCCATGCCTTTACAGGATACCAACCTGAATTATCTGTGTACCACTTGCCCTTCTTGTCTGACTTCCATTTTCCACCCTTATAGGATGTTACCCATGCACCATCAGAGCCAACCCAGTAGCCTTCTCTATACTCGCTGGTAACGATGTAACCAGTCTCATCAAAGTAGTACCACTTGCCATTAATCTCTTCCCACTTGCTCTTTGGATAAGAACCATCTGTTTTGCTGAACCACCAGCCTGTTGAATCCTGCTTCCATTCGCCAGAAATAGCAAATGATGAAATTGCAGTTCCAAGGCAGAGCACAACAGCAAGTACAAGAGCAGCAATCATTTTAAATGATTTTCTCTTCATACTTCCCTTTTTCATTAAAAATCCCTCCTTATTAGAAAAATTAATTAGAAAAATCAATTAGAAAATAATTTAAAAAATTATTTAGAATATCATGTCATATAATACATCACATTGTCCAACAAATGTCCAACATTATGTATAAAAAGAGTTACCTGAATTTAGTATGGACTGTACATTAAATCCTCGATGTCACGATTACCGTAGTCATACATCTTCTGAGTAATATAATCCTTAACCTCATCTGGTGCATTGATCACAGCTATTGTCATGAAGTTGTTCACATATCCACACCACTTTTCATAAGCCTCCTGCTTATCCATAGCTGTTGGCTCCTTGGTCGCCTTATCCTTATCGAAACCAAGATCCTCATCTGAACGAAGAATTTCCTTCATGCCTAGAGACTTAAATGTTATTCCATAAGCTATTCTCTGCAGTTCCTCAGTTCTGACAAAACCACAGTCATACATTTCAGTAACAAGATCTATTATTACATCATCTGCATCATTAAAATAATGACACTTAAAGTACATATCTTCTTTACGAGCAAGACCTTCAACATCCTGCTTGTTATACCAGAAGTACTTTGCATTCTTAACTGGAGCACTTGGTGCAGGTGCTGCCGTCTTTCCACGATCTCTGAGTTTCTTTTTCTTTTTATCAGCTTTTGTTTCTGTTTTTATTTCTGTTGTAGCCTCGGAGTCAGCTTCAGTATTATCAGCTACACTTTCTGGAACTGACACTGCAGGCTGAACTACTGGCCCATTTACAGGTGCTGCTGGAACAGGATTAGCTGCAGTACCAGCTGCACCGGCTGCCAGAAGATTTGGATCAGGTCCTATTGTAGAATTCGTTGTAGCATTTGCTGATGTAAGTGGACCAGTTCCTGCAAGTACAGATTCAGGTGTAGGATTAGGAATCACTGGTTCCTTCTTTTCATCATTATCAGGTCTTTCAACAAATGCGCTATCGAAAGATGCATTATACTCAGGAGCCTCAGCTCTCTGCTTTGCCATCTCAGTAAGATTCTCACTCATTTCCTGAGCCGCACTTCTTTCTTCTCTAAGCGCCGCTACTATCTTATCTGTATCCAGTTCATCAGTATTTCCATCTGCTACTGAATCATAATCCTCATCATCTTCAGATACATAATCTGAATCATTTATTTCTTCTTCTCTATTATCTACTCTATTTTCTACTCTATTTTCTTCTTGCATATTAGCAAATCTTGAAGAAACACTGCCCTTGGCCTTCCTATCAGGTTTCTTTATTTCCTGTGTATCACCAGTAACTGCATCTGTCTGATTATCTGTCTGATTATCTGAAGTTTGGCCCTGTACTGCATTTGCAATCTCTTCAACCCTTGCTGCAGCGGCCTCTCTCAGGGCATCGTCCGATGACTTCTCAGCCTGCTGAACAGCATCAGCTAGAGCTTGCTGTTCTGACTCAGCCTTTTTAGCAAGCTTCTCAGCATCTACTCTGGCTTTTGTTTCCTGAACAGACTCTACTGCCTCACGGACTTTACGTGATGTCTCATCTTCTTCGTCGTCATAGTCATCTTCGTCGTCTTCATCAGAATCATCGTCATCAGAATCATCTTCATCAGAGTCATCTTCGTCATCTGAATCATCGTCTGATTCGTCGTCTGAATCATCAGATTTTTTCTTAGACTTTTTCTTAGACTTTTTATCTGGGTAATCCTTACCGGCTGTAGCCAGCACCCTGATAGTTACAATTATAAGCACCAATAATAATATCAAAAGAAGCGCTGCAATCCCAAGAATCACCAGCGTCTCAGTATCCATCGAAGTTAATTTATCAATTATCTCATTCATGATAAACCCCTTTCACGAACAAAAAAGTAAAAAACGCTACATGCAAGTATAACATATAGCATTCTAAAAAACAATCACACAAAAAGCAAAAAACTACTATATTTAGTAATTTTCTGCTTTTGATAAACTGTATTTTGTTAATTTGTCATCTATTCAGGTCATATAGATGATAACATTTACTCAATCATTTCGATAACTTTTCTATTGCTGCATCAATCCTCTTTAGGGACTCATCCTTGCCAAGTATGGACATCAGTTCTGTAGCTCCGCCCGGAGTAGCAGCCTTACCAGACATAGCTGTACGTATCGGCCACATGATAAATCCAGTCTTGTATTCTTTCTCAGCACCAAATGCCTTAAGAAGTTCAAACAGACTGTCATTATCAAATGCATCTGCACCAGCTAATACAGGACGAACCTCAGTAAGAAGCTGAAGGCTATTTTCTGCATTGGTCTTCATTTTCTTATGAGTATACATATCGATATCATATTCCGGAACTTCTTCAAAGAAATCAACCTGATCCTTGATGTCAGTGAATACCTCAATTCTGCTCTGTACCATAGAAGCTATCTTCTTAAGATCCAGAGGCTTTGTGATAATCTCCTTAAGGATAGGCTCAGCCTTCTCATAAAACACCTCAGGATCCAGCTTTTTTATATACTCACCGTTCATCCACTTCAGCTTTGTCATATCCAGAACAGCCGGTGACTTTGAAATCTTATGATAATCAAACTCCTTAACAAGCTCCTCAAGAGAGAAAATCTCATTATTTCCTTCCGGACTCCAACCAAGAAGTGATACAAAGTTAACAATAGTTTCTGTCAGGAAGCCCTGCTCAAGCAGATCCTCGAAAGAAGAATGTCCGCTTCTCTTTGAAAGCTTTGCATGGTTCTCATCTGTAATAAGCGGACAATGAATATAAACTGGAACATCCCAGCCAAATGCTTCATATAACCTGTTATACTTTGGAGCAGAGGAAAGATACTCATTTCCACGAACTACATGAGTAATACCCATGAGGTGATCATCTACAACATTAGCAAAGTTGTAGGTTGGAAAACCGTCGGACTTGATAAGTATCATATCATCCAGTTCTGCATTTGGAACTGTGATTGTTCCGTAGAGTTCATCCTCAAACTTAGTCTCACCCTCTGTAGGATTGTTCTGTCTAATGACAAATGGAACACCGGCATCCAGTTTTTCCTGAACTTCTTCCTTACTTAGTCCCAGACAGTGCTTATCATAGTGGAACACAACCTTCTTCTCTCCATCTACTTCAATCTCAGTATGAAGATTTGACAGTCTTTCCTCATCGCAGAAGCAGTAATAAGCTTCGCCCTTTTCAACCAGCTTCTTAGCATACTCCATGTAAAGTCCCTGAGCCATTCTCTCTGACTGAATATATGGTCCATAGCCCCCATCCTTATCTGGTCCCTCATCCCAAAGCAGCCCAGTCTCTGTCAGGGTTCTATATATAATATCAACTGCCCCTTCAACCTCACGGTTCTGGTCAGTATCTTCTATTCTCAGTATAAAATCTCCACCCTCATGCTTTGTAATAAGATAAGCATAAAGTGCTGTTCTTAAATTTCCAACATGCATTCTTCCAGTTGGACTTGGGGCAAATCTTGTTCTAATCTTACTCATTTTCTTTCCTCTCTTGTCTCATTTTTTATACATTGTCTTTTTCTTTGAAGTCTTTTTCTTTAAAGTCTTCTTCTTTAAAGTCTTCCTCTTTAAAGTCTTCCTCTTTGGAGTCAAGAATGGCGTCCATCTCCTCGCGGGTGAATTCCCCCAGTTCAGGATCCTCTATCTCGTCATCATCCCAAACCTCTGTTATGTCCTTGCCATACTTACTGAGCTCGTACTCCTCCTCCCTGTCACGACAGGACTGAAGATACTCATTTATCTGTGCACCTACAAATACCAGCGTTATTACAAAATACATCCAGAACATCAGCATGATTACTGTTGTAAGCGAGCCGTACATATAACTCTTCGATGCATATATATCAACATAAAGTGAAAATATCTTCGTAACCGTCACCCACGAAAAGGCTGCAAATAGAGCACCTGGAATCTGATTTTTGAATTTCAGCTTCTTTGTCGGTACTATAGTGTACATCAATTCAAACATTATGAACAGCAGAATAAATGTTGCCGTTCCTCTCAGACTGATAACAAGCCATGCTTCACTTGCATATTCAGGAAACTGACTTAGTACAAATTGTGCAATCTGAGTTCCAAACATATTAAGAACTGAAAGAACCAGGATAAGAATAACCAGCGCCACAGTATATACTGCACTTATGCTTCTTATTATGAAGTAATTTCTCTGCTCTCTGGATCTGTAAACCTCGTTCAGTCCATTTCTGATCGCCATGAGTCCCTTAGCAGCAGACCAAATGGCAATAACAAATGAGATTATAGTAAGTGAACCAGATGAATGCTGGTACATCTCCAAGACTATATCTCCAACATAGCTCTCAAAACGATTTGGAAGCAGATAATAGATTATATCTAACACCTGATCTTCGGTCAGATACATGAATTTAGGGAGAGATATAATGATATTGATTATAGGAAAAAAAGACAAAAAGATAAAGAATGCTGACTGAGCAGCAAATGCGCCCATATGTTCATCCTTCGTCTCTTTAGCAAATCTAGTTATGTCCCTAAATCTTTCTTTCAAACCATCAGTCCTCTATATAATCGTATAAATATCCTAGATATAATACTTCAGAAGTTCCAAAAAGTCCATAAAAGAAAAGGCTTAGCCAGATTTTGCTAAGCCCTGTTAGTCATAATTAGTAAACACTTCTCTTAATAAAAATCATGCTGTATTTAATTAATGATTAAAAAGCTAATTAATTAAATATCCAAACACAAAATTAAATATCCAAGATGCCGGCTCCTAGTTTTTGACGCCTAGCTGACGCCAAGTGGGTACTTGCACTGAAACTTCTGAGGTCCACGCGATAAATCGGAGGCATGTCATCTGTTTCACGCTATTAAGTTCCCTTAAAAAAGATGTAGGTTCAAACTGTAGGAGTTATCGAACATCCCAGATATTTAATCAAAACTCATAATCACTTATGATGACTATATTATATTCCTAAAGCTCCTATATTGCAAGAAAAATCACATAACCGTCACCACTATTTTCTACGCTGATTATTAAGCTTTTTTCTTTATTATTCGCCTTCACCAGTGCCATCGCCAGTACTATCACCGGCCCCTTCACCAGCCCCATCATCAGCTGGTGCTGTTTCTGGAAGAGGAACTGCTCCCGTACTCGCATATCCTGTTTCTGCTGTAAGCTGTGCACTGATATTTTGAACCTGAGCTGTTGGCGTATAGCTCTCAGTTCCAAAGAGGAACTGCTGCATAGTTTTTACATTCTCATTCAGGTCAACAGGTGCTATACAGGAACCCTTTGCCTGTGTTGAGTAGAACTCCCACTGAAGAGGGAAACCACAACTGTCTGTAAGTTCGTAGGACATTACTCCCTTTGCAAGATCATACATCTGGTCTTCTGTAATAGAAGTTCCAATGTAAGGGAACACCTCATCAATTATTTTATTCAGCGTTGAAAGATCAGACTGCTTAGCCTTAACTATCATAGCCTGAATCACTTCTCTCTGTCTTTCAGTTCTTGTAATATCTCCCTGATCAGTACTACGAATTCTTGAATACGCTGTGGCCTGCGCTCCATTTAAAGTAACATATCCAGTTTCGTAAACTCCGTCAGAGTTAATTCCATTTACCATTATCTGCTCAGCAAGCACACCATTCAGTGTATCAAGCTCATTTTCCTCTACATGAACTGTAACTCCACCAAGTGCATCAATTGCACGGGTAAGTCCTTCCCAGTTAACAGTTACATACTCAGAAATATTAAGATCCAGGTTCTGATTCAGTGTCTGAAGTGCCAGCTCAGGACCACCGTAAGCATACGCACCATTTACCTTGGTTGTTACAGTGCTTCCATCAGCCTTTGTAACCTGCATAAGTGTATCACGATAAACAGATAGAAGCCTTATCTCCTTAGTATCGTTATTGATACTGGCAATAATAATAGCATCACTTCTGTTACCCTTGCCAAGACTGTTATCCCTTGCATCAATTCCGAAAAGCGCGATGGTTGTATATCCCTGCATTTCTTCATTTGCGCCCTCATTTATCTCCAGTTCTTCTACTGCCATATCCTTTACATGTTCAAATTTCTGGTACTTCTCATGAAGATACGCCCTCATGATTCCATATCCAAGGCAGACAATAATTATCAGCTCTATTATAAGCGCAATAGCCCACTTAGTTGTGGAACTCATTCTCTTTTTCTTCTTTTTTCTGGAGGAACGGCGTTCTTCAATCTTGTCCGCTAAATCGTCATCGTAATCATCGAAATCGTATTTACTCATAGATACCCTTTCCTGTTT
>CACZRU010000350.1 GCA_902783605.1 uncultured Lachnospiraceae bacterium | reverse complement strand
GAATAATTCTGATCGAATAATTCTGACCGGGTGGCTATCGGCGGGGTATAGAAAGGTAGTTCGAAATACCTGATAAATGTGTGAGGTTTTATGTTTGAAGAATATAACGAAGAAATGAATATACTGGCAGATCTGAATGACTCTCAGCGTGAGGCTGTTACCACGACAGAGGGTTATATTCGCGTCATTGCGGGAGCGGGAAGTGGGAAGACCAGAGCGCTTACACATAGGTTTGCATATCTTGTGAATGAGGTCGGGATTCCTGCTGGAAATATCCTCTGTGTAACATTTACCAATAAGGCTGCAAATGAGATGCGTGCTCGTATTCACAGGCTTACTGGCGATAAGGATACAGGGTACATCAATACCTTCCACGGTTTCTGCGCGAATGTTCTTCAGGAGGAAAGCTATGTATTCCAGTATCCAAAGTCTTTCCTCGTGCTGGATAATTCTGATATAAATGCAATGCTTTCAATCATATATGAGGAGAGGGGGCTTACTCTTCGTGATATGACCTTCGGAAAAGCCCGTGACATGATTGAGATGAAGAAGCTTGTTGAAGTGCAGAATTATTACGAGGATATATTTAACATGTCTGTTGAAGAACTGAAGGAAAAGTATCTCAGCATGACGAAGACAGACGAGATCATATTCTATGGATATTTGTATCAGCAGAAGAAGTGTTTCGGTCTTGATTATAACGACCTGCTGATTTTTACACTATATGTTTTCCGTGTCAGTGAAGAATCTCGACTTAAATGGCAGAAACGACTGATGTACATTATGGTAGATGAGTTTCAGGATATTGACAGACCACAGTATGATCTGATGTCAGTTCTGGCCGATTATCATAGAAATTTGTTTGTTGTGGGTGATCCGGATCAGACTATATATACTTGGCGGGGTGCGGATATTGGTTTTCTGCTTAACTTCAATGAGAAGTTCCCTGGGACCAAGACCATAATGATGAATGAAAATTATCGTTCGACACCAGAAGTGTTAAATGTGGCAAATGATCTTATTGCAAATAACAAACATCGTGAGGAGAAGGACCTTCTTCCTATGAGGGACCATGGTGATAGGACATCAGTATTCTTTGCAAAGAATGCAGATGATGAGGCAGACTATATCGCATCAGAGATAACACGGCTAGTTAGCCAGGAAGAAATATCTAATAAAATAGAATACCGAGATATTACAATTCTCTATCGTTCTCATTTTCTTTCAAGACCAATAGAGCAGGCTTTCCTTGCAAATAAAATTCCATATACAATCTATAGTGGAGTTCAGTTCTATGACCGGATTGAAATTAAGGTTGCCATGTCATATCTCAGACTTCTTGTAAGTGGAGATGATCTTGCTTTTAGGTATGTAATCAATATGCCTAAAAGAAATATTGGCGAACGGCGCATGAAGTTTTTGGAGGAGATTGCAGAGAAGGAACAGATATCTCTATTTAAGGCTCTTAGGGAAAATATAGATGATGACATATTTAATGGCACTAAAGCGAGAAATTTTCTATCTCTGATAGATGAATTGAAGGAGAATATGGAGGATAAACCAATCTCGGAGCTTCTTCGTGAGGTGCTAGATAAGAGCGGATATGAGGAGACTCTCAGGACGGAGGGCAGTCAGGAGAGACTGGATAATCTGGCAGAACTGAAACAGTCAGTTTATGATTATGAGGTTACCTGTGGAGAAGAGACGAATTTGGAAAGTTACTTGAAACATATAGCTCTCTACACAAATGCGGATCTTGAAGATACAAAGAATCGCGTGAAAATGATGACTATCCACGCTGCCAAAGGACTAGAGTTTCCATATGTCTTTATTTGTGGACTTAATGAGGGTATTTTCCCTTCAAAGAAAACTCGGACAGAAGAAGCAATGGAGGAAGAGAGGAGGCTTGCCTTTGTTGCTCTTACAAGAGCGGAAGACCGAGTGTACCTTACTGAGGCCCAGGGACGCAATCTGGACAGCTCCCCTAGATTTCCATCACGCTTTGTCCTAGAGATAAACAGAGGAGATATAGACTTTGTAAATGAACCTGATGAATCTCTGGTTCGTGATACAAAGGACCATATACGGCTGGAGGATAAGCTTCTTCGAAAAGAGAAGAAGAGTGAATTGTTTGAAGTTGGAACGCGTGTACAGCATGCTATGTTTGGCATAGGCACTGTGACTGCGCTTGATATGGATATGCAGGCTTATATGATAAAGTTTGATAAACAGATGACAGAGAGATATATCTCGTTTAGAGTGAACCTTAAACAGTCAGAGGATGAGTGATATTTGTGAAATGATTTTAATACATGATGATTTTTTGATTAAATTGACCTATATAATTCGCTCCGGTTCAAATATTTAGTAAAATTGTTATCTAAAAATTTTTGTTAGTATATAGTATAATGTGACATAAGTGTCAAAATAATATATAAACCAATAAAAAGAGAGAATAAATATGAGCTATGAAGATGAAGAGTTAGCAAGAATCCAGGCGGAGACAGCCAGAAGAAAACAGGAACTTGAGGCACTTCAAAGAGAAGAGCTTCGCAGGATTCAGGAACTTGAAAGAAGGAAAAATATGGGAGTGGGAGAGGGTTACTCTCCAGAGATGGACTCTGCATTCGTTCAAGATTCCAGTCAGTATTCCAGTCAGTATAATCAAAGTAGTCAGAGTGTATCTCAAGGCTATATTCAAAATCCGATGGAGAATGCCGGCTATAACAATCAGGGATATAATCAAGGAAATAATCAAGGAAATAATCAAGGAAATAATCAAGGAAATAACCCAGTTTATAATCAGGGATACAATCAGCAGGAAGCGATGTACCAGCAAGGAGGGCAGCAGGTGGCTCCAAATAACATGCAGAATAGCGACCAACCTCAAAGACAGGCACAACGACAAGCGCAGAAAAATAGACAGCAGAACAACCAGTCGCAGAATAACCAGTCACAGAATAGACAGTCGCAGAACAGACCTAGACCACAGAAGAATAATGCTCCTCGTCGCAGAACCTACGATCCTGATCAGGCAGTAAGTGATGAGGAATATCTTGAAAGCTATGAAGAAGATGACAGAGGTTATGATATGGGCAGAGGATATAGTGACGAAGAATACGAAAGACCTCGTAAAAAATCAAATAAGAATTCAAAACAATCTGGCAGAGATAATCATTCACAAAAAAGGAATTCAAGAGATTATGATGAGAGTCCTGAAAGAATACAGAAGAGACTGAATAAACAGAAGAAAAAGAAACATCCGGTAAAGAGATTCTTCAGAAATCTGCTTATCATAATTCTTATTCTGCTCCTAGCATTTGGTGCAGCGGTTTGGAATGTTACAAGAAAATTTAATAAGATAGATTCAGAGGTGTCTGACAGAGCAGATTCCATGAAGCATCAGACTGTAAATATACTTCTGATTGGACAGGATGCTCGAGATGGACAGGAGTCTCAGAGATCTGATACCATGATCATCGCTTCCATTAACCAGAAAGAGAATACAGCCTGCCTTATCTCTATTATGAGAGATACCTATGTAGATATTCCAGGTTATGGTGGAAACAGAATTAATGCAGCCTATGCATATGGTGGTATCGACCTGCTTGATCAGACTATAGAACAGAATTTTGATATTACAATTGATGGTAATATGATGGTAGACTTCAATGGATTCCTGGACGCTATGTCTGCAATCGGTTCACTGAAGATGGATCTTACAGCGGAGGAAGCTCAGTATATGAATGAGAATCCTGCACTAGGTTCAAATAATGATGAATCGGATGAAGAGTGGGATCTTACTGAAGGAGAGAATAAACTTACTCCAAGCCAGATTCTCTGCTATTCAAGAATGAGATATGTGGGGAATTCGGACTGGGACAGAACAGAGAGACAACGAAAGGTTATCTCTGGTGTTGTAAGTCAGGTTAAGCATGGACACCTTATCAAGGGATATAAGGTAGCAAATGAGGCAGCACCAAGTATCACGACAGACCTTGGAAACTTGGGTATGATGAGAATGGCATCAGGCCTTATGACAAGTGGTGATATGGAAAGCTATCTTATTCCTGCAGAGGGTACTTACTATGCTGATAACATCAACGGAATGGCAGTGCTTGTTCCTGATCTTGAGGCTAATAAGAAGCTTATTCAGGATTACATGAGTGGCAATGTAGAAAACACAGATTCAGAAGAAGAATAATTATAGATAGAATAATTATAGATAGAATAATTATAGATAG
>CACZRU010000349.1 GCA_902783605.1 uncultured Lachnospiraceae bacterium | reverse complement strand
CTGGAAATGATGCTGGAAATGATGCTGGAAATGATGCTGGAAATGATGCTGGAAATGATGCTGGAAATGATGCTGGAAATGATGCTGAAATAAAAGGAATAGAGGAGGCGGATAACAAGAACAGAATCAGGTTTGAAAGACATCTGGCTTCCTTTGGTGAGTTTGTAGAGATAAATGAATTTGAAAATGCAATCATAAATTCCGACTCTGCAACAGTAAAAAAATATTTTGATAATAAAGAGCTTCTTGCTGATCTTGGTTACAATGATTTTGAGATAGAGGACATAGTATCTACGGATGTGGAGTCACAGCTTTCTGAAGAAATCTATACCCTTAGAAGGCTTATGGCATTTCAGGGAAACAAGAATCATACGGCAGAGAGGTTTATATTTGATGCCTATTATAAGAACAAGATAGACATGTGTAACCGTCTGTTCCCACTGCTTCTGGATGAAGGGAAAAGTGAAATGTCTGGAGGAAGAGCTGATTTTATTCTCAGCCTTTTTGACTTTGATTCCTCGCTCAGCAGCAAAGGTGGTTCTCTGAAAAGATACTATTATATTGCTCTCAGTCTTGTTGAAGAAGATGATGAGAAGTTTTTTAGTGCTGTTCTTAATGTATGGAGAGAGTATCCGGATGAGAAGATACTTGGAAGGCTTCATAGCATAGCAGAGAAAAAGGGAAATGAACTTCTTGCAAAGCAGATTGAACTCCAGCAGAATCAGCCTAGGGAAAATGATTTTGAGAAGGCTGTAATGGCTGCCGATAATGTAACTATCAGATACTATGTAACGAATGCAAATTTGTTGGTTGATCTAGGTTATACCCCTGAGGAAATCCAAAAAATAAATAAGATATATTCTTTAGGTGGTGGAAACTCAGGCACAAAACCAGGTCAAGTTGCAAATAGAGTTTATCAGTATCAAAAGAATAAAAATAGTCTTGCTGAGAGACTATATCTTAGTGCGCTTGAAATAGATGCTCCAGCAGATATACATGCAGATGCAAATGCGCTGTACCAGATATATATAGGACAGCATGCTTTTAAAAATGTCTGTGAGATATATGAAAAATATTTAAGTTTGGAGATGAACGAGAAGTTTAATAGGTCGTATGCATCTGCTTATGACTTGGCTTTATATGAATTGGGCAAGTATGATGATTTTCTGGCTTACTTCTCCCATTATAAGGATATTTGGGAAGGCTATCCGTTTATAGCTAACCTTCTTCATGTCTGTGAGGTTTTGGGAGTGCGTGAATTTGACGATTTTATCATGGAGAATATTGAAAAAGCATCACTTAGGCCAGATATAGTTAAGACATATCTGGATCTTGTGATGGACCGTGATATGAGTGAGATTCATAGCGAACTTAATATTACACTTATCAGAAATTTGTTTGCTGTTTTTTCTGATCAGGATATAGAGAACCTATGTACAAGGCTGAAGGGCGAGTCTTTTGATGAGACAAATGTTCCTGGCAGTGAAATCCTGAAGGCTATTGAAAATCCTGAAAATGCGGGAGAATTCATTTACGGCTGGATAGATTATATGTGCAGTATCGAAGAGGCCTCTGAAAGGTACAACAAAGAGGCTGATCTTTTGATCAAGCTGGGACAGGCGTTCCCGGGTGAATTAATGGGCCTGGTAGATAGAGCTATTGAATTATACAAAAAATGTCTAGAATTAATGAATCTTAAAAATGCGATCAACCGTAGCGTAGGAGATGATGCTAATGGAGAAGAGGGCACTGGCTTTATTGGAATTAGTGAGAATAAACTGTCCAACCTTGTAAACTTTATATCTGCAAATGTCAGTATTTCATCAGTATCTGAGAAGTGGTGTGACATTCAAGGAGAAATGCTGAGTAATGGTGCTGGAACTATAGATAATCTTAAGGCATATTATTCTCTTCTGCTTGATCTTGGAAGAGTTTCTGGATTCTGGAGGACATATATTTCATTCAGAAAGAATTCTAAATCTGATAAATTCGAAGGGCTGTTTGATATTGTATGGGATATTTATGAAAAAGCCAGAGGCACCCTGGATTATGAAGATAGAGTAGAATTATTTGATGAGTTACAGGAGCTATCCAGTCATTATGCATTTGATTTTTCAAGATGCAGAAAGCTGGAGCAGATAGCTCATGACTGTTATTTTAAATTTGAAGAGGCATTATATAAAAATGCTGCAGATAGGATGATTGCAAATGAAACTGCTGAGCCGGAAGCTGATGAGCTGGAAACTGCTGAACTTGAAAAACAGGAAATTAATTATCTAGGTTTTCTTCTTGGCATATTGAAAGAAGAAGAGAAGCTGGGGACAGAGATTTCATTTGACAGGATAAAACCATATGTTCATCTTTCGGCTGAGGAGCAGTCTGTACTGGATAGACTACAAAATAATACAGAGAATAAAGAACTGTGGACTAAGGAAGATCTTAACATATTGGCTAAAGCTGTAATAGTTACTCCTGACAGTGCAGCTTACTTGGGTATGCTTAAGTTGTGGCTGGAAACTTATGAGCAGACAGAGAATATATATGATGCTGAAAATATACTGGAGAAAGAAGCGGATATTATAAGCGAATATTACAGCATCATCATGGGGAACATATGGTATCAGCTGTCACAGCAAAATGATAATCAAAGTGAAAAAGCACTGGAATATGCTATTCAGCATGATTTCAGAGATTTTGCTATGCAGATTGTTTTTGATCTCCTGGATGGAACTCAGTCCTATACCAATATTATTGCTCAGAAAAATCTCCGCCTTATGGTTGATATGGGATGGTTTGATGGGAATGCTTTTGATGAGAAGATAAAAGAATTATTTATAAAAATCAGAGATAATATCTCGCTTTATGATTCAGATGATCTCAGGTGGAACAGCGTCTGCGCTGCGACTGATCTTGCAGTTGCATCCAATAGATATGATCTATATGTAGAAATTTTCACGGACTATCTGTCAGGAGAATGTGCAAAGCAGTGCTGTGCCGCAATTGCCCAAATGCTGATCAATAATAATACAGAGCATATGCAGAAACTGGTTAACTGTCTGGAATATTCGATAGAGGATGTTCCTTATAAACAGCTTGTACTTGATATGTATGACAAGATGAAGTCACATGGATTAAAGAAAACTGATATTCTGGCTCTTGAATGTGTTCGTTCCGATTATGGAAATGCACTGGGAGTGGATTTCTTTATGAATTTCTATCTGGATATGTGCTTGGAAGATAAGAGGCAGGATGGTCTTGAAGTAATGAAGATATTCATTAGGTATTCCGAGATGGACCCTGTTTTATATGAAGTGGCAGCAAGTTTTCTTAAGTATGAGCCGATTGCTGAAACAGCGGAAGAAAGGCTGGCCAGAGAAGAGCAGTATTACAATTATATATATAATTATATCAGATATAATCCGACCAGGGAGGTTGTTCCTTATTATATTGGTTCCATGGTTTGTGGTGAATATTACCTAAAGTCAAAGAAGAGGAATATTGAATCTTTTATTGGACTGATGGGATCGATTCATACTGATATGCTGGGAAAGGTGAATAATTATAAGGAATTCTGCGACTCAATCAGGAATGATCTCTATAGTACGTCGTATGAAAGCTTTACAAATCTTATATTTAGTGCTGTGCTGACTGGTGATTGGACCGAAGTTTTTGATAAGTTCTATAATGAGCAGCTTCAACTCCAAAATTCAGTTGATAATCTGCTTCTTAAAGTTATCCAAAAAGCGGTTAAAACCAACAGGATCAATATAGCGGATGAATACTACCGTTCGTTTGTTCAAAGTGTTGCCAGACTTCTTCTTAAAAAAGGTGAGGAAGGTTACGTGGGAGTAAAGGCAAATCAGCTGATTGATGTGTTGTGGGATAATCTTGGGAATATAGGCTGTAACAGATCGTTCTTCATTAAGTGTTTTTGGGAATTGGATAGAGAATCAAGAGCTGAACTGTGGAATATCTGGAATCTAGATATTGAGACACTTACCATATTTAAGAGATACTTCGGAAAATGTATAATAAGTCAGCCTCATTGCTATAAATATGCAGACATGTTTTTGGCGTTTGTTGATGTTAGCAGTGGAGATATATTTAATAATACATATGTTCGTTCATATCTAAAACGAATAGAAGAAGAAAAGAGAATACAGATATGTGAAGCGTTTGATGCGCTGTACTTCCAGTGCCCTTATACCAGCTTTGATAAAAAACAGCAGAGGTATAAGAATATTCTTTCTACATATGAAACAAATGTTTTCTCAAAAATACTTCAAAAAAGTCAGCCTGATTATGAAAGTGTTGAAAATAGATTCAGAAGATTCAGTAATAAGTTTACGCTGATGAAGAAGAGAAAAAATGATCTTACAATCGGCAGTGTTAAGTTTAAGTATAATACGCTGTTTGCTTTTTATAATTTTTATTTAGTATTACATGAAAGATCAGGTGCATCCCTGTTATATAGTGAAAAAAAGATAGAATATATTATTAATGCACTGACAGTAACGATCAGTGATGAAGGACATTATAAAAATGTTCCTGCTTTTGTTGATTCATTTGAGGAAGATATTACACCGCTTCTTATAATTGTGCTTCTGGTAAAAAGACATATGCTGGATAAAGCTGTAAGATATGTGGAGGCTAGTTTCCCTGAATCAGAGCAGGCGCTTATTTGTACATATATCGGGCTTTATTACAATGCTAAAGAGGCTGATAATGTATATTATAAAAAGTGTGGCAGTTTGAAATATAAGTATAGAGTTTCTTCAACATTTATAAAAAATAATGCGCTGCGGCCATCTCCTGATGTGCTGGAGTATTTCTTTGCATTATATGACTTATATAGTAATCTTGAAGCACTTACGAGTGGAATTAGTTCTCCGATAACAAAGACTGGAGATGAAGCAGGAGGAGCGGATATTCAGTCGTCTGTGGAACTATTCTCAGAAAGAATTTCAGAAAAAAAATCAGACATAATGGGTATTGATAGTGGTGCTGGTTCTATGGGGAATCCAGGTGCTTTAAATAGAATTACTACAAATAGAATTATTGATATTGATGATGAAGCGGATGATGGTGCAGTGCCGGGCTTCATAAGTGATTTCCTTGGAAAAGAGTATGAGGAACAGTATTTTTCAAATCTACAGAATGATTGGAAAAAAGCTCAGGGTAAATTCAGTAGCGGAAGTATTTCGCTAGAAGAGCTAAATGAACTCTCAATTAAGATTGGTCTTAAGCTTATAAATCAGAACAAAGATAGTTTTGATGAAGATATTATGTATGAGATGTTTGGGCTGGTTAAGGAAAACAGTATGACTGACAGCAGGATGGTAAGAGACCTTCATTCTATTTTCATTTCTTACATTTACAGCTTTAAGGATATTGACAGTCTGGCCAAGAGTGTTGATAAATATCGTAAAAATATTCTGCATCTTACCTACAAGCAGAATATCTATAGGGACAAGAAGACTGAGCAGGATATAAATGCTATAACTGTTCTTATTGAGGTGCTTATTGGAATTGCCAATGATCTCTCTGGTGAGTCGGTTGGAATGGTTGGTGAGGATTATCTGAAGGAAACGCTTAACAGCTATCAGACAAAGCTTAACAACAAGACAAGGTCATTGTCTAAATTTAGAAGTGTATCACTTTCTATTTCCAGAATGATTCAGGAGAAGATTGGAATACTTAACAGAGTTCCTCAGCTTGAGATAACTCACTCCGGTGGTTCGGCTTCAAGAGAAGTCTTTCCAAGCTGGGAGGAAACCTGGACTAAGTCAGCGGTATCTGGTTCTATTCAGGGAATAGTTCAAAATGTGGGTGGCGCACCTGCTACTAAGGTAGAACTGGATATCACTATAAACAGTCAGTCAAGGATCTCTTATTATATAGACAGGATAGATGAGGGGCGCAAGATTCCATTTTCAGTGCCTTATAAAAAGGATGACATTATGGAAGACGGCAAGGTGAACTGGCGTGCATTTGTAAAGTACCCAGATGTCAATAATCCAAGGAGATATCGTGATAGAGCAAGAAATGGTGAAATCCTAGTGACTCTTTCTGACGAGGAATGGAAGGATTCCTATGATAATCTTCAGGAATTTGAGATTGATAGATCGGCGGATAGCAGTAATTTCTTTGGTAGAACTAGTGAACTGCTTAGGTTCAGCAAGCTCTTCAGCGAGAATCTTCCTCATGAGAGATATCCATCCCTTCTTGTGACCGGACTTAGAAGAACAGGAAAATCCTCGCTCTTAAAGAGGCTTGTTGATGATCTTAAAAAGAGAGAGGATGTTGTGCCTATCTTTGTGGATGGACAGGGTGTTGGTAAAAATATAGCCAATGTATTCTTCAACCTTACTATCAGTCCTCTGTATGATAAATATAGGGAGGAGATGATGAAGGGTGATTCTTCGTCATTAGCTTTCAGGGAATCCTATGCTGAATTCCGACAGAGGTGGGATGGAGTCCAGATGCAGGATGACTGGGTAGACAAGCTGCCAACCTTCTTTATAGAGCTATATGGAATACTTGGTAATAAGAAGGTTATATTCATAATTGATGAGATGGAGAAGGTTTTCTTCAGTGATTCACTTGATAGTGAACAGAAACAGGAGACATTCTACAGCATGATCAGATTTCTGATTCAAAATTTCCAGGAATATGTATCATTTATCTTCTGTGGTTCTGATAGTCTGCTTATCAGATGTCTTGAACAAAAGAGGGAGTCGCAGGTATTCCAGGTGCTTCAGAGAATTATCATCGGAAGAATGAGTATCGGTGATATTAGAGAAATGTTTGATGAATACAACAAGAAGTACATGATACCGTTCAGTGATGATGCAGTTGAAGGAATTATGCACTACGCCAACGGTCATGTGTGGTATACAAAGATAATAGCAAAATTTATTCTGGACAAGATAATCGAGAAGGAATTGGTTGTTAAGGATGGAATACATCTTATGGATGTCAACACCATAGTGGAAGAGCTGATCAGTGGAAATCTCGGAGGAGAATTAATCAACCTTCTGGATGCCAACTTAGGAGTGAAGAGAAAGGCTATAATCAGGGCTATGGCCAGGGCAACTCAGAAACCTTATGACAGTGTAAGCTCTGAGATGATAATGGCAGAGCTGGATAAGCTGGATTATGTTGATAGTATAACAGGTGAGGCGTTTGGCCATATAAGTATGGATGAACTTGAGGAACAATTGATATTGCTTGAGAAGCTGGACTTTGTAGTTAGTGATCCACAGGTAAGAAATGCATATCAGTTTGCAACTGAAATATATCGTCTGGTTTTCAGAGGAGATGAACCGGACAAATTTGAACTGAAGAAATAGTATCTGGTTTGACAGATTATAAAAGGAGCATATATGGGAACATACGGAAAAGATTATTATGAAAATATAGAATGGCTGAAAAAATATGCTGAGTGTGAGAAGGTGGGAAATCAGCTTTTTCTTGGAGTGAAGGGCGTGGGAAAGTCCTATCTGTTCAAGTCATACTTTACGGATGAAAAGATAAAAGAGCTGGCTGAGAGGTATAAGAACATATTTGTTGTTACTGCTCTTAATAACAGGAATAAAGATAGTGATATATATTCCTTTATTTTCGATCAGGTGCTTAGAGGGATTATCTCAGTCGTTGATAGTGAAACTATGGTATCGCTGAAAAATGAACTGGAAATAATAAAGACGTTTTTTGAGACCGACGATACCAAGCTGAGGCAGTTTCTTTCGGTAATAAAAAATAATTACCATTATGAAATGGTGCTTATTATGGATCATTTTCATACTATGGCAAGGGATAATGAGATTGGACTGGAGCAGTATGAACTACTTAGAAGTCTTTGTCAGGAGGGTCTTATCACATATTGGCTTATCACTGATACAGATCTTAAGGAGACAGGGGTGTCTGAAGATTTTACGGCTTCCTTCTTTGCACAGAATTTTACAAAGCGAGATACAATATGCCCTTGCTGTGAGGACGAGCATGTGTATGGTGAGGGCATGCTCAGTATTTTAGAAACCTTCCTGAAAACTAAGAAATATGAGCTTGGTGATGAAGAAAAAACACTGATAGCTGAGCTTTCAGGTGGAGTTCCAGTTCTTTATGGGATGCTGCTAGATGGCTTAAATGGTTTAAATGGTTTAAATGGAATAAATGGTAGTGGTACTGATATCAGCAGAGATGAGCTGATCAGTGCAGCAATTACGAATAAAAGCTGGGGCTGTATCAGCCTATTCAGTGACTGGACTGAGGGACTCAGTTCAAAGCAGAAGGAGATTATATACAGAATAGCTGAGTCACCTGAGGGTAAGTCCGAAAATGAGATAAAAAGCGAGTTTAATCATATAGAGTCGTATGAGTTATCAGAACTTTCTGATGAGGTTGGAAGAGGACTGCTCCATGAAAAAATGGAAGGCGGTTCCAGCCGGTGGATAGTGATTAACGAGATATTTAGACAATATGTAGCAACTCAAGGTGAAGTATTTTACAGGGGAGAGGCAGAGATTGTTCCTTATACGGAGACTGCCGGTTCAGGAAATATACTTCAGGATAATCCTGCATTTATTCCAAGTGGTAATCCTGCATTTGCAGCTGGTGTGGGTAATGGAAATGCAGCTAATAGTGTAACAAATATATATATTCAAGGTGATTACATACAGAATCAGACAACAAATGTTCTTAATATAGATCGGGCTGTTGAAGGGATTGAAGATCTTTTCAAGCTAGTGAAAAGAGACACAGCACTTCCAGATAATCGTCTTATGGAATCCAGGGTGGCATGTCTTCCTTCGAGACAGGAGGCATGGCTCGAGATGAATGAAGAAGAAAGGGAGGATGCGCTTGATGAATTTGCAGAGGGCTTATTTACTGCCCCGACCTTTGGTGGTATGGAGCTTTCTGATGAACAAAAATCAGTATTCAATCTGACAGACAACCTTCTGACTGGGCTTATGGATAACTGCAGGAAGCAGCTTATCTGTGGAATTCAGATTCATGATATGCTTCAGTACTGTATGGATACCTTTGGACTGGATATAGGTTCGGATGAGTCGCCTAGAGGTATTCTCTTTGCAAAGAGTTTTGAACAGGCATTGAAGGATTTTGTTCGTCCGGCCTTTCTGGCAAGGAATGAGCTGAAGGAATATAATGTGAAGGGTACTAAATTCAAGGATTTGAATGAGGACAGGACGACTATTGGTAATTATTATTTTATTATTAGGGACAATCTGAGTTTGTTCTCGAATGTATCTGTTAATGATCTGGCTGATCCTGGAAGGAATATTAACTGGTGGCAGGCATTTGCAAACAGGCTGGATAATATAGGTGGACTTCGAAATGGAATCTGTCACAGCGGCCCACCAATTTTTGATATTAATAAGCTTACAAGCTTCAAGGACGGTATATTTAATCATAATACTCTGGACAATATTATGTTCTTCCGGGATATTGAGAACAGTTTTAGAGGTGTAGTGAGTGGTCCTGCTTATCCTATGGGCAGCATGGTTCATTTCAGAGTTGATTCGCAAAATAAGGGGAGAATGCTTGGGGTTGTGGATGGCGTTCACCCAGCGCTTCTTAAAAAGTCCTGCGCGCAGACGCTGGATTTTGAGGCTGTTAAGGGGATAGAAATTGTTGCAGTAGTAGAAAATTTCCAGAATGGGAAACTGGTTTTGAAACTGTGAAAAAGTAGTATTAAATAATATCATATTATGGTATATTAATACTATGTTGTTTAATACTTATGGGAAACAATAAAACTATAGCGTGGAGGTATTTCAATGAATGTATTTACTACAGACAAAATTCGTAATGTGGCGCTTCTGGGACATGTAGGAAGCGGTAAGACTTCACTTGCTGAAGCTCTTGTGTATCTGTCAGGTCAGACAAATCGTATGGGTACAATTGATGCGGGGAACACGATAAGTGACTATGACAAGGAAGAGATTAAGAGAAAGATTTCTCTTAAAACAACAGTTATTCCAATTCCATGGGAAGGTTACAAGGTTAATATTCTTGATACACCAGGAAGCCACGATTACATTGGCGAGGTTGAAGAGGCTATATCTGTAGCGGATGCAGCTATTATCGTTGTATCTGGTAAGTCAGGTATCGAAGTTGGAACCAAGAGAGCTTGGGATCTTTGTGAGAAGAAGAAGCTTCCAAGAATGGTTTTCGTTACTGATATGGATGATGACAAGGCTAGCTTCAAGGATGTTGTTCAGGGACTTCAGGAGCTCTATGGAAAAAGAATCGCTCCATTCCATTTCCCACTTCGTGAGAATGAGCAGTTTGTTGGATATGTAAATGTAATTCAGCAGAAGGCTAAGAGATGGAATGACAAGGGTGGTGTAGATAAGTCAGAGGTACCTGATTACTCACAGGAGAATCTTACATTATATCGTGATGCACTTGTTGAGGCAGTTGCAGAAACAAGTGAGGAATTCATGGAGAGATTCTTTGAGGGAGATGAGTTCTCTGAGGATGAAATCCGTGCAGCACTTCATGTGGGTGTATGTGATTCTGAGGTTGTCCCTGTACTTATGGGATCAAATATTCAGGCACACGGAATGTATACACTGATGGCTGATATCATCAAGTATTTCCCTAGTCCAGATAAGTGCCAGTGTGCTGGTATCAACACAACAGATAACAGCGTATTTGAAGCAAATTATGATTTCTCAAAGAATAAGTCAGCTTACATCTTCAAGACTATAGCTGATCCATTTATTGGTAAATATTCGCTTATCAAGGTTAATTCTGGAGTTCTTAAGTCAGACGATACACTCTTTAACTATCATCGTGATACAGAGGAAAGAGTTGGTAAGCTGTATGTGATCTGTGGAAATAAGGTTGAAGAGGTTAAGGAGCTTCACGCCGGTGATATTGGTGCTCTTGCTAAGCTTACTTCAAGCCAGACAACAGATTCACTTTCAACAAAGAAGAATCCAATTACATATATTAGAGCTAATATTTCTAAGCCTTATGTATTCCGTAGATATGCTGCTAAGAACAAGGGTGATGAGGATAAGATATCTCAGGCACTTGCAAAGCTCATGATGGAAGATGTTACTATCAAGGTTGAGAATGACAGCGCTAACGGCCAGACACTCATTTACGGTATCAGCGGGCAGCATCTTGAGGTTGTTCAGAGTATTCTGGCAGACAGATATAAAGTTGAGATGGAACTTCTTAAACCAAGAACAAGCTTTAAGGAGACAATCCGTAAGAAGATTGATACAGAGTACAAGTATAAGAAGCAGTCAGGTGGTCATGGTCAGTATGGTCATGTAAAGATTACTATGGAGCCTTCAGGCGACATGGATACACCATATGTATTTGAACAGATCGTAGTAGGT
>CACZRU010000348.1 GCA_902783605.1 uncultured Lachnospiraceae bacterium | reverse complement strand
CTATTGTAGCCTTTCCAAGCAGCTTAGAGATATATTCGTGTGTACTGACTTCGTTGCCACCAAGATATATCAAAGTATCACAATTCCCCGGCACAGTTTCCCAGGTATCTTTAAATAAAGCTTTTAACTGAGCCATATTCTGAATGATGATAACGCTTGAAATTTCTCTGGATCTCATTGTAGAAAGCAAGCTGCAGAAGTCATCCGGTAATGCAACATTACAGAACTCATCAAGCATCAGCGATACATGAATAGGAAGTCTTCCTCCGCAGTTAAAATCCGCCTGATGATATAGCTCCTGAAAAATCTGAGTATATAATAATCCAACAATGAAATTGTAAGATTTATCTGAATCAGGAATAACACAGAAAAGTGCTGTTCTAGTATGACCATCGCCATTTGCACCGATACCAAGTTCTGATATATTCATATCATCCTTTGATAATATTCTGAGAACCTGCTTATTCTCAAGGTAAGCAAGTCTTGCATTAACACTTATGATAATAGAACGAATAGTATCGCCCGCTCCACGCATGCATTTATTGTATTGCTTTACTGCCGGATGATTATCCTTAAGAGGGTGTGTCTCCTCAAGATATTTCATACGAAGATCAAGTCTTGAAGGTTCTCCTTTATCAGATACTTTTGCTTCACCAATCAATTTCAGAACGGTTTCAAAGTTCCTTTTCTCCGGTTTTACTTCCATCCATACATAGTAGAAAATCGATTGAAGAAGCAGTCCTTCAGCGCGTTCCCAGAAAGGATCCGGAGGGTTACTGCCCTTCGGCGTAGTATTCTTTATAAGGTTCGAAATCAGTTTTACAACATCCGTTTCTTCCCTTATATAATCAAATGGATTATAGCAATCAGACTTATCCATTTCCAGGAGGTTAAGAACTTTAACATTATAACCATTCTTCTTAAGCATACCACCACATGAACGAAGGATCTCGCCCTTTGGGTCGGTCACGACAAATGAACAGTTTCTCGGCATCTGCATCAGATTTGGCTTAACCTCAAAGAAGGTTTTACCTGCACCTGATCCACCAATTATCAGCACATTGTTATTCAGCTTAGTATGCCTTGTATCAAGGCTCATTTTAACATTTTGACTCAGGACTCTATTATAGGATTCATCCTTATCCTGAAGTGTACTGCATACCTGCTTTACATTTGCAAATCTTGCAGAACCGAATTCTCTGCCCGGCATAAGATTTCTCTGACTAGTATAATACATGATAACAGCCATGGTATATGATGACAACGTGAATACTATAGCTTTTAATGTATAAGCGTTAAAATAATTTGCAAATGGTTTCTCTAAGACATATGAGAATACTGCCAGAAATTCATCAACTCTTCTTCCCGGTCCACAGGCCGCTCCAACCAGGTATCCAAGATATGCAGCAAGAAATGCACCAAGAATGATCATGGGCCAGTATGGTTTCTTTTTCGTAATCTGCATATTATCTCTTCTTACCCTTTCCTGTATTTTTTCTCGTAGCTGCCTTTGAGACTTTACGAAGCTTTTCTGCATTCTTCTTATCTTCGCCAGTAAGCTTTTTTATAGCCGCTTCCATCTGCTTCTCACGTTTTTCTCTGTCACGCTGCATCTTCTCATAACGCTGTCGGACTCCGATTTCTACGCTGTCATAATGGCTGTTATATAGAACTTCTCCTTTCTTCTTTTCAGCAATCCGATTATCATCATCATATAACTTATAATCTTTATCCTTTTCAAGAAATGTAAGAATCGTCTTTCCATCATGAATTTCCATAGCATTTTCCTTGGCTATCCATAGGAATCTAGCATTATCTCCCCATGTTCCGGGGATTCTCGTCTTGATAGCATTTTCATTTTCCTCTACTATCAGATTCTTACTAATGGTTATATCCACAAGTCTTACATCTTTGGATTTCGAAACCGCCTTTATTCTGTCAGCGAGAGTCCTATAACTTTTCATACGTTTCATATAGGCTTCTCTATCCATAAGCACCTTATGCTTTCCAGACTCGTCAACAGCATCAATAACACCAATATTCACAAGACGTCCGATTACATTTTCGGCCTCTTCCTGTGATACTGAGAAATTCTCCTTAACTGTATCCGCACTGATTGATTCCTGATCAACAGCAAAGCTACCGACTTTTTCAAGAAGACTATCTATAGTAGCATCTACCATTTCTTTATCATCAGTACGGCTACTCAGGTTTCCCTTTTGCTTTTCCTTTTGAAGAAATTCAGTAAGCCCTTTGACATTCTTGCCACCATCTTCTTTAAGATATTCTTCAAATGT
>CACZRU010000347.1 GCA_902783605.1 uncultured Lachnospiraceae bacterium | reverse complement strand
TATTGGTGAAAGTATCAGCAAAGGTATTGGTGGATTCTGAAATGTATATAGAAAAAAGGCTAAACAAAAACGAAAAAATGCTAGTAAAAATGAGTTTTATGCTGTTGAAATGAGGGGGGAGATTTGTTATATTATTGATGGGGAGTTAATACTAAACATATTTACTCATTACTGCTTATTTTATTAAGCAAAAGCTATAAAAACCATAAAAATTTTTAAAAAAGAGGAGATATTTTGTATGGAAAAATTAAACCGCAACTTTATTTACGAAAGTGATAATTGGTCAATCGACCTCCGTCCAAGAAACAATCTTCATGAAGGAGAACCAGCTGTTAAGGTTTGGGTATGCATGATGGATCAAGAAGTGGCACAGTATTCCAATAAGTATCGTGGATATGGCCGTTACAAGGACAATGAAGAACTTATTCCTCCAACAATTGTTGAAGCTGCTAAGAAGACATGGGCTATGCTCTGTGAGTCACCTTCAGCTGATATAAATGATATAGTAGAAGACATCCGTAAGGAAATTGCTGAGTATGTTGAGAGCAATCCTATTCCTGAAGATGGGGAATAAAAACATAGTATTTTAATCGAAAGTAAATAAAGTGCAACTGTTAGGAAGCTGATAATTAGAAAAAAATATTAGAAATAATTATTTAAAATTATTATCAGAATAATTAAAAGTATTTATTGATATCTTGAATTTTGGAACAATTATAATTTGAGCAAAAAAAGTTTATAACATGAAATAACAAAAAGGCTCTGTCAATTACAGTATTGACAGAGCCTTATCTTTTTATATTAATCTTTTTATATTAATCCTTTTTTATTGATCCTTTTTTATTGATCATCTTTTATTAATCATCTTTTATTAATCATCTTCTGAAGCAGATTCATCTATTTCTTCAGCACTAACAGTCACACCATCTGCCAGAGCTAACTCTATACGTCTATGTTTTATTCCCTGATAAATAAAGAAAATCATTATATACAGACTGGCTACAAAGAATAGAACACAGCTGAGGGAAAAGAACATACTGTAAACTACATGAATAACTACAACCATTACGCTGACAATCCATGCGAGAATCAAAAATAGTACCCATACAGTATAAATAAATCTTCTAGGGGCGCTGTTGTTTTTGTCTCTCGTAAAACTGAAGATAAATGTTTTTCGCAGAACAAAGTATAGTAGAAGCCCCAAACCTAGTACAAATAAGTATATCTGAATAAAATCTGATGATAAACTCATTTAAGGAATTCCTCCGTTTTAAATATTTTAACCTGTTAATCATTATAAGACATATTGTAAATATATGAAACAGTATTTTTTACAATTGTCTTTAATTTTTCACTTGCCTGGTTAGCAACGGCCTGAACCTCTTCGTGAGTAAGCGATGAATCTTCATTATCGATAGCCATATCTGTGACACAGCTGAGGGCCAGAAGGCGGATGTGCATAGCATTTAATACAATTGCTTCACAAACTGTGCTCATTCCCACTGCGTCAGCTCCCAGCATTTGGAAAGCTCTTGATTCTGCAGGGGATTCATATGCAGGACCAGAAACCTGCAGATAAACTCCGTCACGGAGTTCGATACCATTTTCATCGGCTACCTTATGCATGATCTGAATATATTCCCTGTCGTAGACTTGACTCATCTCTGGAAATCTGGTGCTGAGTCTTTCGTCGTTAGGTCCGATTAATGGAGAAGGGATAAATGCGGAAATGTGATCGTTGATGCACATAAGTGTACCTGGATGGAATGTGCGGTTGAGGCCTCCGGATGCATTGGTCAGGAAGATACCTTTGACGCCGAGCAGAGCCATAATTCTTGAAGGCATAACTACCTGATTCATAGGATATCCCTCATAGTAATGAACTCTTCCGTTCATCATAACTACTGGAACCTTCCCAAGATAACCAAACAGATATTCTCCTTTGTGTCCCTCCACAGTTGATAAAGGGAAACCAGGGATTTCTGAGTAGGGAACCTTGGTAACAACTTCGATTTCGTCAGCGAGTCCACCGAGTCCAGAACCAAGAACTATGCCCATGAAAGGCTGAAATCCGGCAATTTTTGCTCTGACATATTCATATGCGGCAAATAATTCGATATTTAGGTTGTTGTTAATGGAGTTCATATTATCATCCTCGTTTCTATATATCATAAGAAAATGCTGTTACCTATTTCAAAATATGTTCAAATATAATTCAAGAATGATTATAACAAAAAAATGCTTTTTCATAAAGCTAGAATAAGTTATATATAGTAGCTGATGACAAAGAAAAACACCACACATCGGATTACCTTTAGTCCAGTGTGTGGTGTAAATTTATATTAACTTATTATCGTTCTATATTAGCTTTATTATATTAGTCATTTACATGAACTAATATCTTAGTTGATTTATTTAAACTAATTGTGCTTTTAACATGTATTTATTTACCAAGGTTCTCTGTCTCAGGAACTTCTACTGTCTGTTCGTAGCATTCGAACATTTTATCTACCTTGTCGCTCTTAATCTTAGGTGAGATAAGGCTTACGATAGGAACTACGATAAGTCCGGCAATCATCATTGCTGCACCAGCGTTGATAGGAGATGCGATGATAGGCTTGCCCATCTTTCCTGCGATGATATTTGCAAGTGTAAAGCCTACACCTACGATGTAGCTTGCCCATACTGCAGCCTTAGTAATCTTCTTGCTGTAGAGACCATACATGAATGGTGCAAGGAAAGCTCCTGCAAGTGCTCCCCATGAAATACCCATGAGCTGAGCAATGAATGTAGGTGGGTTAAATGCTATTACAACGGAAATGATAATGAATACCATAACGAAGGCCTGCATAAGTCTGAGCTGTGTTTTCTCCTTCATGTCATTCTTCATAAGTGGCTTGATAAGGTCAAGTGTAAGAGTTGAACTTGATGTAAGAACAAGTGAAGAAAGTGTTGACATAGATGCAGAGAATACAAGTACAACTACGATACCAATAAGAAGGTCTGGCAGTGTTGAAAGCATTGTAGGTACGATATTATCAAATGCAACTGAAGTAGTTCCGTCAGCTGCTGTAACGATGATTCCTTCATGTCCAGCAAAGAGACGGCCAAATCCTCCAAGGAAGTAGCAGCCACCTGCAATGATGATAGCGAAGAATGTAGAAACAACTGTACCAGTCTTTACAGCTTTCTCGTCCTTGATAGCATAGAACTTATGAACCATC
>CACZRU010000346.1 GCA_902783605.1 uncultured Lachnospiraceae bacterium | reverse complement strand
ATCATCGCATCTGAGATTGGTAAAGCTATCTCAAAGGAAACAAAGGTTGATATACTTGTAACCCCACTTGTAACAATCGGCGTTGGTATCTTCCTTTCATGGCTCATCGCACCAAAGCTCGGAGCAGCAGCTATGAAGGTTGGAGATGTCATCATGTGGGCAACAGAGCAGCAACCATTCCTTATGGGAATACTTGTTGCAGTCGTTGTTGGTATCGCCCTTACACTTCCTATATCATCAGCAGCAATCTGTGCAGCACTTCAACTTGCAGGACTTGCTGGTGGAGCGGCAGTAGCTGGATGTTCAGCACAGATGGTTGGATTTGCTGTAGCTTCATTTAAAGAGAACAAATGGGGCGGTCTGGTATCACAGGGTATCGGAACATCAATGCTTCAGATGGGTAACATCGTTAAGAATCCTCGAATCTGGATAGCGCCAACACTTGCTTCTGCAATTACAGGACCTCTTGCAACATGTGTATTCCATCTTGAGATGAATGGTGCTCCTGTATCATCTGGTATGGGTACCTGTGGATTTGTTGGTCAGCTTGGAGTTTATTCAGGCTGGGTAAATGATGTTGCTGCCGGAACAAAGTCAGCTATCACATGGTTCGACTGGCTTGGACTTGTACTTATCTCTATTGTACTTCCAGCAGTACTTACACTTATCTTCGACAAGATCTTCAGAAAGATAGGCTGGGTAAAAGATGGAGATATGAAGCTTTCATAAAGTTTAAAAGTTAATAATGATATATTTTTTGTAAATGAATGTATACAAAAGAATGAAATAGATAAAGAAAGATGTCGTTAGTTACTAGCGGCATCTTTATCATTTTAAGAAGCAAAAAACTATTTGTACTGAAAAAATTAAAGTGATATTATATTCCTTGTGGGAACGGTTCCCCTTGAGATTACGAGAGGGGTTGATGCATATGAGTGGATATGTATCTTACAGTGACTTGATACAGATTGGTATCTTAGTAGTTGCTCTTGTAGGTCTTATATATGAGATAAGTCATAAAGACAAAAAATAACCGCCCCAGATTTGGCTGTCTAGGCGGTTATTTAACGCTATAAACTTCCAAGGGGCAACCAAGTACCACTTGTATTTTTATAATACCATATTAAATAGAATTGTCAATTAATCTATGTCAATTAAACCACTGCTTGATAGCAGAATAATTATATACCAGTATGAAAGAAAAGAGGTAAATACTTCAAATGAATAAGATCGGTTTTGATAACGACAAATATCTTGATATGCAGTCTAAGCATATCATGGAAAGAATAGGTGAGTTCGGCGGAAAGCTGTACCTTGAATTCGGCGGAAAGCTGTTTGATGATTATCATGCATCAAGAGTGCTTCCTGGTTTTAAGCCTGACTCAAAGATTACAATGCTTAAGCAGCTGAAGGATCAGACAGAGATAGTAATAGCAATCAAGGCTGGAGATATTGAGAAGAACAAGGTTCGTGGTGATATAGGAATTACCTACGACATGGATGTGCTTCGTCTTATTGACGCATTTACTAACAATGGACTCTTTGTTGGTTCTGTAGTTCTCACTCAGTTCAAGGAGCAGCCTTCAGCAATTGCATATGAGAAGAAGCTTAAGGCACTTGGACTTAAGGTTTACAGACATTATCCTATAACAGGTTATCCTTCTGATATTCCTATGATCGTAAGTGACGAGGGATTCGGAAGAAATGATTATATCGAAACAACTAGACCTCTTGTGGTTGTAACAGCACCAGGACCTGGAAGTGGAAAGATGGCTACTTGTCTCAGCCAGCTCTATCATGAACAGAAGAGAGGTATCAAGGCAGGATATGCCAAGTTTGAGACATTCCCAATCTGGAACATTCCACTCAACCATCCAGTAAACCTTGCTTACGAGGCTGCAACAGCAGATCTAAATGATATTAATATGATCGACCCATTCCACCTTGAAGCATACAATGAGACTGTTGTTAACTACAACAGAGATGTGGAAGTATTCCCAGTGCTTAAGGCAATGTTCGAGAAGATTTCCGGAACAAGCCCATACAAATCACCAACAGACATGGGTGTAAATATGGCTGGTCACTGCATCGTGGATGATGAGGTTACTCGTCAGGCATCTAATCAGGAAATCATTAGAAGATATTATCAGGCACTCTGTGATAAGAGAAAGGGCGATGCTGGTGACAGCGCAATCCAGAAGATCGAGCTCCTTATGAAGAAAGCTGGAATCTCAATTGCTGACAGACCGGTAGTGGCTGCAGCTAACATAAGAGCAGAGGAGACAGGTAATCCTGCAGCTGCTATGGAAATGCCTGATGGCAGCATCCTTACAGGAAAGACATCAACT
>CACZRU010000345.1 GCA_902783605.1 uncultured Lachnospiraceae bacterium | reverse complement strand
GAGTCCTTCTTATGAGTAAGTGTATATGCCTCATCGATGAAGAGGATACCACCGATTGCTCGGTTAATAACATTTGTTGTCTTAAGAGCTGTACCACCGGCAAAGTGGTCAACCAGTCCGGATCTATCTACCTCTATGAACTGACCCTTACTAACAAGTCCCAGCTGCTTATAAATCTTTGCAAGGAGACGAGCAATTGTAGTCTTACCAGTACCAGGGTTACCTGTAAATACCAAGTGGAAGGACATCTCAACTCGCTTATAACCTCTCATCTCACGAAGTTTACGAACCTTAATGATATTGATGAGGTGCATAACATCTTCTTTAACTGTACCCAGACCAATGAGTCCCTGCAGATCATGGATAAGCTCATCCAGAGACTTGTCAATCTCCTCTGCCTCATCTTTTCTACCACGGCGACCACCTACACGGCCTTCACCTCTTTTGAAGACCTTACTCTCGTCATCCTCTTCCTTCTTGAAGTTAAGGAACTCAGATACATCAGTAGCAGCCTTTTTCTGAATATTTCTACCGGAAATACCGATTGCTTTCTTAGTAACAAATTCACCAGTCTTCTCATCGAAAGATGTGATTGTTTCAAGATCAACATCTGTAGAACTAGCAAATGTTGCAGTTCCATTCTTCATGTAATCAGGCATATCGTCTGCACGAAGAATACTTGTCTGCTGTGAAGTAACAATTCCTGCACCATTAAGTGTCGAATTAAGAACCCCAACATAATCCTTAAGTGCCTGCTTTGTAGACTCTCTTACTCTATCATAAGCAATAAAGCCTTCACCCAATTTTCTAAATGTATCAACTACGAATTTAGACTTAGCTACACTCGCATTTGCTGCCATCATATCTGGATCTTTATCGGCCTCAATGAAATATGTGAGAGACTTTGGAGGTTCTGCAAGAAATCTTGGATCATTACATTTCTGCTCAACCAACGCAAGGAATTTCTCTTCAGAAAGAATCATTCTAAGATTAGTTTTAATATACTCAATCTGATCAGGAAACTCTTCATTTCCTGGTTCATAAAGATATCCAAGAAAGACCATCATATCATATCTAAGAAGGTCCTTTAATGCCATTCTTGCATCTGCTGGATATATTTTAGGATTTGCTGTGATCTCATCAGCATATGTGATACACTCAGAGATCATGTTTTGAATGTTTTTAATTACCATTTTGCACACCACACCTGTTATTTCTTGTATTCACCAGTCCCCGAACCCCACCGGTAACCAGCGTGAAGTTATTATAGCATAAAAAAAGCACTATGTCACCTTGTGAATAGTGCCTTTTTTATAAAAATTTTGACTATAAGTGCGTCCTAGAGGATTCGAACCCCCGACCTTCTGGTCCGTAGCCAGACGCTCTATCCAGCTGAGCTAAGAACGCATTTCAACTGTATTCACACATTTTTATATACAGCGTGTGTTATAATAACACTTCCACCCTCTCAATGTCAAGAGCCAACTTAGGATTCTCTGAACAAATAGTCAGACTGCAGGCTCCATCATCAAGTCTGGTGGTTATATAATAATAATTCCTGCCTTGCAGATCATAACCATTTCCGCCATCATCATTACTAATAATTTTACCAGTACGAATAAAACCATCACCTATTTGATTCTCTATTTGATTCTCTATTTGATTCTCTATTTGATCCACAACCCCTTCGAAGCTCTTCAGTGAAACATTGATTCCTGTTCCAACGCATTTTAGGAAAGCTTCTTTCATAGTCCAAACATCTCGAAATCTGCACTGTTTCTCATCATCCGCCACATCGTCTTTCACTATATAATCATTTTCGGCAGAAGTAAAAAATCTTCCTGTAACCTTAAATAATTTATCATCCTTATATTCAACATCAATCCCTGCAGGAGCATCACCTACAACAACAGCTACATAATCCCCTGAATGTGATATATTAAAAAAACACACATCCTTGTTATTATGCAAATAAGTATTAAACAATGCATTATTGTCTAAAAAACACCAATCAATCTCATTAACGTCCTGTCCCAGATAATCAGCCAGAGCCAAATCCAGAAGTCTTCCAGCAGCAATACTTTGAAGTTTTCCATCCTCTGCTTTCATCTTCCGCGCCTTCACCTTCCGCCACTCAGGAAGAAGTTCGAATAATTCAGACTCTGCCTGACATAGAGCGTCTCTATCCATTTTGTAAAGATAAATCTTTTCGTTCATTTCTATATGTTCTATCTATATATTATCTTTTTATTTGTTCTATCTGTTCTATGTATTTTACCTGTTCCACTGTTCTAGCTATTTTAGCATTGCCACTTGATATAATCATTATGCTGGCGACACAACTTCTATTTCCACAACCTTATTATAGTTTTTCCCTGGCTCCATATCCGTAATAAGAACAGTACCATCAAATTCAGAAAAAGTCACAGCCGAAGATATTCCGAACTTATCATGATCAGCCAGAACATACCTTTCTCCAGCCAAAGTATTCTCAATTGCAACTCTTTTGATAAGTGCCTCCCGAACATCAGAAGTTGTATAACCTAATTTTATATCCACTCCATTTGTTCCAAAAAAGCCTTTATCAAAATGATATTTCTGAACATTCAGTATCGCAGCTGAACCTACAATAACTTCCGAATTTTCCTTAATCTCTCCACCTATAAGAAAAACCTTCATTCCACTTCTGACCAAGTCCTTCGCCAGAGAGATCGCATTGGTCACATACACCGCTTTTTCTTCTTTTATAAATGGAACCATATACCTTGTGGTAGATCCTGCATCTATAAACACATAATCCCCAGGCATTATAAGTGATGCAGCATATTCAGCTATACAGAGTTTCTCCTTCTGATTTACAAATCCCTTTGCAAGAACTGCTGCTTCCGCACCTGAGTATGTATCATCAATTTTAACAGCGCCACCATGAACTCGCGCAAGCTTCCCCTCTCTGCTGAGAGACACGATATCTCTTCTTATCGTTGCTTCAGACACCTTGCAGTATTCAGCCAATTCCTGCACAGTGGCCTTCTCTTTTTTATTAACAAAGTCTACTATTCCTGTCTTTCTATCCTTTATACGCATGTTCCACCTTATTAAACACTAAACAAGTTTCACACCTAAACCTGCTGCTCTTCAACTTCTTTCTTTATCAGCCCCAGCATCACACATGTTACAGCCGATCCAGCAACAAGTGCGACAATATATACTATTAAATTATCTACTGTTCCAAATACAAAGAGTCCGCCAACCGGAGCCTTAATAGCACATCTAAACTGAGAAGATATAAATCCTGCAACTGCAGCACCAGCCATGGTGCAAGGTATTACGCGAAATGGATCAGCAGCAGCATAAGGCACAGCTCCATCTGTAATGAATGATGCCCCCAGCAGAAGATTTGGCAGCGCGCCACTTCTTTCAGTTTGAGTAAATTTCTTAGGGAATATCATGCACGCCAATGCTATTCCAATCGGAGGAACCATTCCTCCAACCATAACAGCAGCCATCGCTATGTAACACACCTGCACTCTTATGTCAGTTGGTGCAACACCTTCAGCAATATACTTCGATGCAACAGTAACCATTCCAGTTCCGAAGAAAAAAGCAGCTTTATAGATTGGACCACCTAAATCTATTGCCATCATGATCCCCAGCAGAAGTCCAAGGAAAACTATCATTCCTGATTCCGCCAGATATGTAAGCAGGTTCGTAAGCCCAGTATTCGCAATCCCAATAAGAGGATTAAGGATAAAGCATATAAGCATTCCTTCGATAAATATTGCAGCCAGAGGACATATCACAATATTCTTTATCTTTTCAAAAGACTCTGGGAGGTTCTCACACAGTTTCTTGATTCCAAGAACAAGCGCACCTGCCAGAAGTCCTGCAGCAATACCTCCTAAAAATCCAGAATTCATATTTCCACCAAAAGGTTGTTTAAAAGCTATTCCTGAAACAAATTTACTGAAGTCTCCAAGTTCTCTGCCATCCATAAAATTTCCACTTGAAAATGAATATCCTGACAGAAGAGCATTTCCTGACGATACTAGAATTCCACTTGTAAAGCCCACTGCCAGTCCCGGCTTATCAGCAATGGAATATGCTATATAGCCTGCAAGAACAGGAATCACCAGCCCCAGAGAGATACCACCTATGTATTTAAAAAGCGCTGCCAGCGGAGTAACATTTCCTAGTGCATTTCCACCTATAGAACTATAACCACACAGAGTGTCTATCAGATATGCGATAAATACAAGAACTCCTCCACCTATAACCAGTGGAAGTATATGTTCAACTCCGCACATTAACGCCTCATGAACCGTAGACCCGAATCCTTTTTCAGATATCTCGTCTCCTTTTATAACATATGTCTCATTCAGATCATTTGCAGCACTGCCTGATTCTAAAGATTCATCTTTCTTTTCTTCGGTTTTTTCTTCGATTTTTTCTTCGGTTTGCTCTCCAGATTTCTCTTCAGCTTTTTCCTCAGTTTTTTCCCCAGTTATCTCTTCGATTTTCTCTTCAGATTTTTCTTCTGTTATTTCTTCGGTTTTCTCTTCAGATTTTTCTTCTGTTATTTCTTCGGTTTTCTCTTC
>CACZRU010000344.1 GCA_902783605.1 uncultured Lachnospiraceae bacterium | reverse complement strand
TAGACCAGTTTTATTGACATATGGACTGATTACGGCGATAGTATTATTCTTCACTATTATCGTTTCTTTGTTTCTGCGTTCATTATTTCATTTCAGTTTTGGAGTAATGCTTCTAGCTGATATATTTGCATCACTCTTAATTTCATTTATTATCTTTAAAATCATGATGAAAAAAGAAAAGGATAATCCTATTTCTACACTTTATTCCCAAATGAAAAAAGAGCTGCAGGAAAATGGTTATTCTGATAAATTCATCGAAATAGCTGAACAGGGAATAAGAATCTGTTCTGATTCAGCTCACGATTTTGTCTACTTAAAAGATTTTGCCCTCTTTGGAGCCGAAGCATATATAAGCAGAGATGAAATAGATAAGGCACGGCAGTGTATCAATACGATTAAAATAGATGAGATAAAGAAGAAAGATATTACTGTTTTTGACGGTGGTGTAAGCCTTGTGACCTACTTTGTTGTTCAGATGGAACTCTGTAAGGCTATGAATGATATGAACAGAGCCGACCTGGTATATGTAGATGCAGGGCAGTATCTTCATGACTTTTATGGAAAAACAGATGTTCTAAGTATGTTAGTTGATGATTTTTATATCTGCTATTATTACATGAAGCAGGATTATCTGAAAGCGAAGGAACATGCTGAAAAGGTATTAAAAAATAAGTATCATATAGATAATAATCTGGTTGGTTCTCATATTAATCTTATGATGATATATAACAAGCTCGGTGAGCCTGAAAAGGTTGCTGAACTGCAGAGCCAGATTGAGGATAATATCAGCAAAACAAACAGTGCCATTTCCATTCAGGCCTATGATCTTGCTAAGAAAAAAATGGCTGAAGGGAAATGAAATATTATTGTGATATATTATTGTGATCATTATTGTGACAGGCATCTTACAATGTCTTTGGAACAGAAAAATCAATAGAAATTGGTGTGGATATGAATTCAGAAATAGAAATAAAACTAAGGCGCTATAAACATAATCTAGCTATAGGCGGGCGAGGCTATATTATTTTTGGCGTCTGGACAGTGGTGAAGCTTTTAATGGAGCTTTCCATGGGTGATCTAAGGTTTAGTTATATAGTAGATGAAACTGTGAAAAATGGAGTAGATAGGTTATTTGCCATTATATTCACAACTATTTCCTTTGCAATTTTGTTTGCTATTATAATGATCATTCATCTTATGGTTGGAAAAAATGCAGTCAGGTTCGGGAAGAGCCAGGAGAATAGAAAAAGGTTTTATATTTATACCTCAATCGTTGCACTTATCAATATTATAGGCTTTGCTACATATCCTATTGGTATCCTGAATGGTAAATCCATCCTTAATCTTACATATATAGCATCAATAATGGTTGATCTATCTGTTATTTCTATTTTGATCGACCTCTTTTATTCTGCGTTAATGATTGAAAAACTAAATAAGCAGAAGTCAGCGGAAGAGGAGGTGTAGATTATGCAGGAGGATTTTCATTATTATGCAACATACTGCGCTGCATATCTGGCCGGATATTCCCATTCAGAGTGCCTTGATATCTGCTACTCTGCTCAGTTTGTTGACCTTTGTTCAGCAACTTATCTCACTGGGATAAAAGCTCCTGTTAAGGCAGCTACCACTCAGCTGCAGATGGAGATGATGGATGCAAGAACGGATATCATAGGACTTCAGAATATCACGAGAATATGGGCTCCGTTTCATTTCCTGCCAAGGGATCTATATGCTGAAAAGGATAAATGGCGTCCTAAGAAATATATGAACAAGTATCGCCTTATATGTGGTCCCAACGGTACTCTTGTTAAGGATATTGTGGAGCTTGCAAAAGGAAAGCCCCTTCAGTCGGTTGGTATCGCCATGCATGTTCTGGCTGATACCTGGGCGCACAGGAATTTTGCAGGAACCCCATCGCTTGCAATCAATAATACAAATAACGAATTTTATGAATTTATTACCGACGAAGAAGGAGAGCATATGAGAAAGATAAAGTTTCAGCACAGTCTTTCCTCGCCGGATGATTTGGATAAAAGCATTTATACTAACAGCCTGTATCAGAGAAATGAAAATACTATCATGAATCTTGGACACGGAAGAGCAGGACATCTTCCGGACTATTCCTTTATCAAGTATATGTATCTTCCTGCATGGGACGATTACAGAGTAATGATAAAGGACAATCCTTCGGATTACAGACACGCATTCTGTCAGATGATCTATGCGATGAAATATATCCGGGGAGAGAACGACATCTTTGAGACAGATGTTTATGACTTCGATGCCATAAAGGATTACGAGGATAGAATTGACGGAATCCTTAAAAAACGTCAGCTCTCTGCGTCTTTGGACTGGAAGGCATTTGGTGAGGATTTGTCAGGAGAGACCATAGAGGACTTCGATGTAAATAAATATCAGAAAGAATATGTAGATGCTCCAAAGGAGAAAAAGGCTGGTACTTTTTATGGATTATTTATAGATGGTGCCATTGCCCATAAAGGATTGGTATGTGACAGGATATACCAGTCAGGAAATAAACTGGTTGGATTTGTACGGGAGATAAGGAATGACTAAATTACAGCGAATTAAAGAAATAGTAATCGCGCTGATCATGATCCTTGGCGCTCTTGTTATAATGTTTTATCCAAAGGAAAGCTATCCACTTATTATTATCATTCTGGCTTTTTACTTTATTGCAAGAGGGATCAGCTCTATATGGTACTACTTTACTATGGCCCGCTATATGGTAGGTGGAAGAGAGTCACTCTATATGGGAGTTATCTGGTTTGATTTTGGCGTATTGACTGGTTCACTTACAAGTGTTCCTCATTATTATGTACTGCTATATCTGATAGGAATTCACGGTTTCTCAGGAGTAATCAGAGTTCTAAGAACACTTGAAACAAGAAGGACCGGATCATCCAGCTGGAAATTGAAACTCGCCCACGGTGTTATAGATATAGCTATGGCGCTTCTATGCATCGTATTCATAAAACAGCTAAATACTACCGGGATTATCTTTGGTATAAGCATTATGTATTCAGCTGTAATGAAAATAGTTACGGCCTGTCGGAAAACAGCATTTATTGTTATAGAGTAGGTTTACACTGATGAAACACCTCTAGTGGTAATTATTACGCCTCATCGTTATCGTACAGTATCACGGATGCTGTAAATGTTCCGTCCTGGTGAGTGAAGGTGCTGGCACCGTTATATTTTTCTGTGATGTTTCGTACTGAACTAATTCCTATACCGTCACCAGAATGCTTGGTCGAATGAAATATTCCCTTTTCTGAGACAGAGGGCTCTGTGGCGTAGTTGTTCTTTACTATTAGTGTAAGGGAATGGGTTCCACTAGAAGTAGTATTATATGCAGCGTTTAGATCGATGAAGCGCTCGTCTGTAACTTCTTTGCAGGCATGAGCTGCATTTTCAAGGATATTTCCGAATAGCACAGCAAGATCCTCTTTGGCAACAAAAACATCTTTAGGAATATTCGCCTTTATAGAAAATGAAATGTTGTTATTATAAGCTGTTTCAGAATATAGAGCTAATATTACATTGACTGTTTCGTTCTCGCAATTGATAAGCGGCTGATTAAGAAGATTCTTCTCTGTGTACATATTTATCAGGTCATCAAGCTGAGAAATATCGCCACTTTCTCTGATCTGCTTGAGAAGTGCAGCGTGGTGGCGAAGGTCATGTCTTGTCCGCCTCATATTTTCAAGTCGTTCGTTTAGACTGTCATACTGCAGTCTTTGAATAGAAAGAACATGGTTTTCCGCAAGGAGAGCTGTGTTTTTTTCGTATAGATAAACCATCTTGATGATTACTCGGTATATCAGTATTGAACCTGCATCGATGAGGAGCAGGTATAAAGCACTTATTGGATTCATACGGTTTTCAGTAGAAGAAAGGTCGCCAGAATAAGAGATGATCATCCAGATCAGATAAAAGATTGCAGGGATGAGCCAGAGATAATACCACATATATCCACTTACATCGTGTGTACCAGCTGGACTACTAGATGAATCTTCAGTGGAATAAGAGATGTGCTTAAAGATAAGCTGGTACATAACAGGGACCATTATGATAAGCATAAGCAGAGTGAAAAACTGATATGTATAGTGATATTTAAGCAGAGCCAGTTCTGGGAAAAAGATACCTTCAAGACATTTTGCGCAAATTACCACCAGAGTTCCCAGATTAGTAAGTACAAGAACAGAAAATATAAGCTTACCGATATGATCCTTTACTACAGTAAAGAAAAAGGCAATATGTATTGCTGATAAAATTATATCAAATATAGGGTTATCTGGATTATCGGAAAAAAGAATAAGAGGCACGAGAATCATTTGGACTATTACGGCAAAAGCAAGAACTGTTATGGTGACTTTCTTGCTGAAGCGCCAGTGTCCTCTGAAAGAATAAAGCGCCAGAACCATATAAGGAAACGAATTTAAAAAAGCATGTAATACAGTTTCCCATACTTTAAAATCATAGACCTGATCAGACATATACAGTTCCCCCTAGTGAAACATCCCAAAACTAAGGTTCATCTCTTCTTTGTGAAAAACCCAAAATAATAAACAAAAACATTTTATCACAAATACAGAGACAAGTTAACAAAAAACAATTCGTGCATTTTTTTATACAATTGGTGCACATTATAGTAATATATAAAAAAACTGTGATATAAGAATGATGTAAATTAAGCCTGAGGGGTGGAAAGGAACGGTAAAAATGGAAAAGAAACATAAGATACTTGATCATACCATAATAGGATATTTCATATTATTAATTATCGCTGAAGTTTTCATTGGAATGTTCGGCTTTCTTGACAAATTTTTGGCGAACTATATTCCTGGATACGGTATGGAAACACAGGTTATGGGAATAGACACAGTGCAGGCATCTGGCATTGGTTATGCTATCGGTTCTGTGATTTTTGTTTTACTTTTTACACTGTGGTTTAGACCTCATTTTAAAGGCTGTTTTAGCAGGAAAGGACTTTTATACGGACTATGTTTTTCACTCCCTGTATTAGTCCTGAGTTTCATCGGTTCAGGGCTGAATATAGCTGAAAAAGGGTTAGCAGCAAGTATACTTATTGCTTTTTTAAAGGGTATGGCACCAGCATTCAGTGAAGAAGTGGGCTTCCGTGGTGTAGGAATAGCAAATTATATGAGAAAAGCTGAATCGGAGAAGGATGTAATGAAGATTTTCTGGATTTCAGCCATATTCTTTGGGCTGATTCATTCTGTCAACATATTTGCAGGAGCAGATATTGTGTCAAGCCTTGTTCAGGCAGTATCAGCAATCGGAATGGGTATGTTTTTTGGAGCTATATATCTACGAACCGGTAACCTGTGGCCGACCATAATAGCTCATTGGGCTATCGATTCTGTTGAAATGTGTCGAGCAGATCTGAATGAATCAGCTGGAAAAGTAATGGAAATACTAACTGGAGATTATTTCATTATTGCCTCTGCAGTTGTAGGTGGAATAATTGGTTTAATACTGGTTAGAAAGAAGTATCATGAAGAAATTTTGGAACTATGGAATGATAAATGGAATAAATCCGAACTAAATAAAACCGATCTAAATAAATCTGATGTGACCGAATAAGAAGAAAGGAAATATCTTATGTTGATAGCAATTTGTGACGATACAAAGGCTGATGCTGAAAAAATTAGATTTTCACTTATGGACATTACTGATGACCTTGAGATGAAATACTTCAGTACCGGAACTGATCTGATCGAAAGTATAAAAAAAGGAAATATATACTCCATTATCTTTCAGGATATTTATCTTGAAAATGAAAATGGTATGGATATAGCCCAGGCCGTCAAGGAATTATCACCTGACACTCAGATAATCTTTTGTACTACAAGTCTGGATCACGCCATTGATGCGTTCAAGGTTCAGGCAGTTGATTATCTGGTAAAACCCTGTGAAGAGACTGATATAGTAAAAGCATTTGCGCGGGTAAGTTTAAGAATCAACTCTCAGTATTCTGTTCCAGTTGTGATAAATTCTGGAAAGGATGTCCATGTTTTTCACTCGGAGAAGGTGATTAAGGTGGAAAGCGACAGACATTACACTGTTATATATTGTCAAAACGAAAAGAAGGAGCGTGTACATCTCAATTATTCCGATGTGGCAGGGCTCTTTGGAGATAAATTTATAGAACTACGTAGAGGACTTCTGGTAAATCCACGCTATATCGAAAAGATAAGTGGTGCAACAGTTTTTCTTACAGATGGGAGCACATATACACTTCCTAAAGCAAAGAAAGACAGTGTTACAGCAAAGTATATTGAATTTATGACGCAGTAAAAGCATTTAATAGTTATATTTTAATAAATTGGGAGGAAGGTAAAGTGAAAAATAGAAAAAGGATCATTTCATCTATGCTTACCATAAGTCTGCTTATTCTTTCAGCTTGTGGTAATACAACTAAAAGGTGATATACAACGAATTCTCAGCAAGAAGTCATTTTGGGTTGCATTTATATTAGCAATCCTGTCAAATGTTGGAATAGTTCTATTTTATCTATATAAAAAGAAATACTCCTCCTTTAATTTCGCTTCGGGAAATATTATGGGAGTAACATCCATTGTGTCTATGATAATCGGTATAGCAGTTTTTCTTGCAGTATATGCTGATGACTTCAAGTCCATGACCATAATTAGTATTATCGGCAGAGGCAATTCCAGACTAAAAGTGATAATAGCAAAGTTTATAAATAGTGTGATCATAACAGGAGTAATGTTTATAATACTTGCACTTCAAGTCGTTATTATGGCCAAGTTTATGGGGATAGAGATGACTCACGATGAAGCTTTATCTCTATGCTTGTTAATTATCTATGAGATACTCCTTACAATAGGCTATGTAACTATGGCAGCAATAGCCATATATGGAACAGGAAATGTCGCATTTTCCGTATTTATGGTTGTGATGCTCTACCTTATCATACCGACAGCATTGTCACTGACTTCTCTGATTCCAGTTCTTAAGAGTTTTAATCTGTCACGATATGAATACAATGGTCTGCTGACCACTGGCTTCAGCAGCATAATACTTGGAATGACGGCCAGCGGCATAGTGACACTCATCCTTTCTTTTATTATCTATGTGGGTGCATCACTGGCAATTATATATGCCATATTCAGGAAGAAGGAACTGGATTTCTAAAGAATTAATCAGAGAGAGAGTAAAGAAAAATGTATGGTGATTGAGTTATGAAAAAATCTATGGGTAAATTATTAAAATCAAAAAATAAACAGAAAAACAAGAGTTTCTTTAGATTGAAAAGAGTTGTTTCGTTCGTACTGGCTTCATCTCTAAGTCTTGGAATGCTTGCAGGCTGTGGTGAGGCGGATACTTCGGTGAATACAGACAGCGATACATTTACGAACGATTCCGGTGATGATACCGGATATGTTGACAGCCTTACACCTGCTACGGATTTTTACGGATATATCAATGGTAAAGAGCTGATGAATATGTCACTGAGCGAGAAGTATCAGCAGCGCGGGGGACTTGATGATGTTGAAATAACTGTAAATGAACAGCTGGATGAAATTATCGATGAGATTATAAGTGGGGATGCTTATGAACAGGGCAGTTATGAGCAGGTAATCCATGATGTCTATTATCTTATACTAGATACTTATAGTGGAAATGTGGATACTACTGAGAAGGATAATGCCATCATAGAAGAGGCGCTGGCAAAGATGGAGGCACCGGCTGATACAGATGAACTAATCAATATGTGGCATGACTTATATCTGGATTATGGAGTTCGTTGTCCTATTGGAGCGCAGCTCTCAACAAATCTAAAACAAAACGATGAATTCATTTTCGAATTAAGTTTTACATCAGTTGGTGATTTAGAGCAGATCAAGGAGAGTGATAATGGAGCAGTTATAAACCGAGATTCTCTTGCTGATACGCTGAAAATCGCAGGTGTTTCTGCTGAAGAAGCAACCAGCCGTGCTACAGATATTGTATATGGGTTAAAAGAAATTGCTTCATATACAAATATGGATATAGTGAATAAAGAAATAGAGGTTGAGGATTACTATACGGTATATTCAGCTGATGAGCTGTCAGATAAACTAAGTAATCTAAGTATTGATGAACTGATATGTTCTGGGGGATATGATGTTAAAACTCCTGAAATAATAGCAGTAGATGATATAGAGCAGTGGAGTACTATAGATTCGCTCTTTGATAACGAGCATCTGCAGATGTGGAAGGATATGACTATTTGTGCATTCCTGAATGAGTATATGGACTATATCCCTAGCTCGTATTCAGCTGTAGATACAACAAATGTATCAGTTGATAAAAAGGCAAGGAGCTATATTAAATCGAAACTTGACTTTGTTATAGGTGAGCTGTATGCCGAGAGGCACTATACAGATGAAAAGCGTGAAACCATTACTAAAATGTGCGAGGATCTTAGGGATGAGTACTATGTCCTTATAGATGGAGCTGATGATATATCTGATGAGGGGAAAGCCTTTCTTAAAGCTAAACTGGACAATATGGAGTTCTTCATTGGAGCAGATAAGCCTCACGAGCTAGATCCTTCAGATGGCGATTTCTTTGATGAATCTCTTCTACTGACCATGATTAATTTTAATAAGAAAAAAGTTGAAAAAAACTTGGAGCTATATGGGACGATTCCGGAAAAGAATGGTTTTAAAACCATGGCAGCATGTACTGTAAATGCCTGTTATATGCCAAATTATAATTGCATAAATATTACTGCGGCCATAACCAATTATCCTATATATGATGAAAATGCAGGATACTATGAAAACCTTGGAAGAATAGGCAGTGTTATCGGACACGAGATATCACACGCCTTTGATAGTAGTGGCGTTAAATGGGACAAGGATGGAAATCTTAATCCAGAGGCATTTCCGGAGGTTGACAGAGAGGCATTTGAGAAAAAACAGCAGCAGGCTATAGATTATTATAACAAGTTTACAGTTCTGGGATCTCATGTTAATGGAAAACTTACTCTCGCTGAGAATCTGGCTGACATAAGCGGTGTTCAGTGCTGTCTTGCTATAGCTGAGACTCCTGAAAATCAGCAGAAGGTATTTGAAAACTATGCTGCTGTCTGGTGCTGCCTTCTTACTGATACGATTGCAAAGAGGTATCTTGAAATAGACGTTCATGCTCCAAATATAGTCAGAATAAATGCAGTAGTCGCTTGTTTTGATGAGTATTATGAAATCTACGGAGTGAAAGAGGGAGACCCGATGTTTGTGGCTCCTGAGGAAAGGGTTCGCAGGTGGTAATATGCTATTAAAATATACGTTAAAAAACATATTTGAAAAGCCTGGCAGACTCATAATTATCATGCTCTGTATGACTATTGCCACAGTTGCTGGTTTTGTTGCGGTAGATTTCGGAAAGTCATTTAAGGGAGCTTTTTTATCAATGCTCACTGAATCAAATGGAAATGCAGATTTCGTTCTGCGCAATGCAACTGGAGAAGGAATAACAGATGAAGCTTTTTCAGGTGCTTCGGATATAACAGATATTGAATATATTACCAGAAGAAGCTTTTATAAGCATGAATATCGGAGAACAGAGAAGCAATATTCTTATGCGCTCACAGACGAGATTGCAGTTTATATATTTAATGATTTTGATAAAGCAGAGAATATGAGACTGGTTTCCTTGGATAAGGAACCAGGAGAGTACGAAATTGCGATCAGTAAAGCGTACAGTGATAAGTATGGCTATAAGGTTGGAGATACACTTACTCTTCCCGATTTAGAAAATGAAGATGTTCCATTTACAGTATCTGAGATATATACGGAAAAGTGTATTCTTGATGATATGTCTGGAGTTATATCAGAAGAAAGCTGTATTCTCTTAAAGGGCAGCATAACCTACAGGACGGCCAACGTAGATGTAGATGATGAGAAGAGGGATGAATTCGAAGAATTTATGAAGAAGAATCATCCGACCATGTCAATTACTAAGGTCTATGCCAATGACGATCTAATGGGAATGCTTGATAGCATAACAGGTCTTTTTTATCTGGCCTTTGTTCTGGTTTTCGTGCTGGTTATCTTTGTTACGGTAAGCTTTACAGAGAAGATTATAACAGAGAGAATGTCCGTAATTGGAACACTCAGAAGTATAGGTATGTCAATGAGAAAAACCACCGCAATACTTCTTTTTGAAAATGTACTCTATGGCCTTGTCAGTGGAATACTGGGACTTATCATCTATCTTATAGGAAGAGTAATAGCTCTTAATATCCTCAATAAGTCTTTATTGGTTTCTCACCCGGGAACGGAATCAGTTAATTATCCAATGATTCCCGTTGTAATACTTGGCGCGGTCCTAATTCAGGTTTTAGTTCCACTGGTTGAGGTTAGAAAGGCTGTCAATACTTCAATCAGAGATATTATCTTTGAAACCAGAGACAGCGAATTCAGGATTTCCTACAAGAAAACAATAATCGGATTTATATGTATAGCTGTGGGATTTGTTTTAGGATTCGTATCTGACAATATGTATGTAATGAGTACAGGAGTTCTGCTCATTATTATAGGCGCTACCATGTCAGTGCAGTTTGTGGTAAGAACCTTAACACAGGCGTTGTCAGGAGTATTTGAGAAAAAGAAGATGCCTGTTGCAGAGCTTGCTTCAAAGGAGACTGGAAGCAAGAAACCTAATTCTGGAAATGCAGTTCTGGCAATAGCGTCAGTTACTGCGGCGGCTTCTATATTTGTTATTGTCAGTTCTCTACTGACTACATTTGGTAAATCCGCGTACGATGCAGATGTTGTAGTTGAGAATGGAATGCAGAAGCAAAGCAAATACGAATATATAGAGGAAAATGAAGATATAAAAGATATTGATTATCTATGTGGAACATATGACCAGATTAAAAGTGATAGGATTAGTGAAAATGTTATGACTGATATCATACAATTTCCAGAGAAGGATATGCTCATAAAATATGGGGAACTCCCAGATTCACTTGAAAAGAATGAGATTTTGATTGATCGTCCTCTGGCACATAAACTTGATGTTAAAGAAGGAGAAACAGTTCATCTGACTTTTCATGCAAATGGCCTGTTCCCATATGAAGGAGAGTTTACTGTAAAGAAAATACTGAATGAAACTGGGTTCGGAAGTAGTGGCGCGCTTATTATGTCAAAATCACTTTATAAAGAATTCTATGTGGAAGATATAACCACTATTCTTATAAAAACTGATAATCCTGAAGCAGTTAAGAGTGAGCTTGAAGCGTCCTTAACACTTGGTGAAACAGTAAAGACAAAGGCAGAGGTAATTAGTGAACAAAGGAGGGAAAATGCAAAGGTTGTAGCTATTCTGACAGGAGTATTGATAGTTTCTGTCGTACTAACGCTTATTGGAATTTCTGGAAATCAGCTAATCGGATTTGCGGCGAGAAAGAAGGAATATGCCATGCTTCATAGCTGTGCCTGTTCACAGAAGATGATCATTAGACTTATCCTTCTGGAGAACGCATTTCTGTTTGGTATATCTTGTATCTGTTCGGGAATAATATGTGTACCTGTATCGTATATTATCTCGAAAATAATGGATTCGATTGATATGGGACTTACAGTTGATATAAAGATTGTTACGCTGATTATATGCATCTTCATTCTGTGGCTTATTACCATGTTCACATCAACGACTCCTATCAAGAGCCTGAAGAAGATGAACACTGCTATGGAACTTAAGTATGAGTAAAAGGAGAGAGTTATGGAAGCTATAATGAAAGTTGAGCATGTTAGTAAGACCTTTGGAACCGGAGAGGCAGAAACAAAGGTGCTTACCGATGTATCTCTTGAGATTGGGAAGGGTGAGTTCGCTTCACTTATGGGCGAGTCAGGAAGTGGAAAGTCCACACTTCTTTATCTGATGGGAGGTCTTGATACAAATTATGAAGG
>CACZRU010000343.1 GCA_902783605.1 uncultured Lachnospiraceae bacterium | reverse complement strand
TTCAAACTTAGCTGACCAGCAAGTGATTGGTCTTCAGTGATTAATCTACAAATTAAGACTATTAATTTAAACTAGCTTATTACGCTGTAAGAGCTGCGGTTCAGGACTTACTCTCCTTAACGGCAGATGCTGTCAACAGTGCGGCACAGACATCTACCTCGAGCAGTACGACTGGGTGGTCAGAGACTACAAAGTAATGTAATGTGTAGATAGGGACAGATTAATTTAGTACTTGTGAAAATAGGGACTGGTCCATTTAGCATATAATGAGAATGGGGGATTGGCATGCCATTTAAGATTGTTCGCAATGACATAACAAAGATGACTACACAGGCGGTGGTAAATACTGCAAATGAATTTGTGGATGTGGGACCGGGCTGTGATAGTGCTATCTATAATGCGGCTGGGAGAGAACAGCTTTTTAAGTACAGGCTGGAAAAGATTGGAAATATACCAGAGGGGGAGGCGTTTATCACTCCAGGTTTTAATCTTCCAGCTGAGTACATCATCCACGCAGTGAGTCCGTATTATTTGGATGGTGGTCAAGGGGAAGAGGAGAAGCTCCGTTCCTGCTATCAGAAGAGTCTTAAGTTAGCGCTGGAGCATGGAATCACATCAATTGCATTTCCGCTTATTTCTACTGGTGGCTTTGGATATCCTAAGGAAGAGGGCATGAGGATTGCAGTTGATGAGATAAATGCGAATCTTGAAGAATCACAATAATATCTAAAAGGAGGATTTTATGAATAATTGGTTAAATGGTATTATGGGCGTTGCGGTAGGCGACGCCTTGGGGCTCCCAGTACAGTTTTCAACTAGAGAAGAACTGGCGGCTGATCCAGTAAAGGAAATGCGTCGCTGCGACCTGTATTGGTCACCTGCAGGAACCTGGTCAGACGATACAGCTATGACTGTTGCAATGTATGACAGTATAAAGAAACTGGGGTATGTAGATGCTGATGATATCATGCAGAATTTTGTCAGATGGATGTATAAGGATGAATTTACCGCTAACGACCTTTGTATAGATGAGGGCAACACCTGCTGTTACGGTATTATGAATTACAGAGATTATGGCGATATTCATACCTGTGGCAAGACAGGCGAGCATGCAAATGGAAATGGTTCTCTCATGCGCACTCTTCCTGTATGTCTATTCTACGCCGAAAAAGTTAAGGATGGTGAGACTACTATAGACGACGCTATTCGTGATATACATTTAATCTCAGCTCTTACTCATAATCATCTCAGGGCCTCAATAGCTTGTGGGTTATATTTTTTCTGCATTTATGCTATTCTATATGAGGATGGAAGTCTGAATGACAGACTTCAAAAGGGGATGGATGCCGGGTTCAGATACTATGGAACAGATGATTCGTATGAGTTCGAGCTGAGCTTCTACGGAAAATTCATGGACCTAGCTGAGTTTTCCAGAACACCTGAATCTGAAATAAAGAGCAGTGGATATGTAGTTGACTCATTTGAAGCTGCAATCTGGGCGCTGATAACAACAGACAGTTACAGGAATGCCATGATAAAGTGTGTAAATCTTGGCGACGACACAGACACCATTGCAGCTATAGCTGGTGGACTGGCTGGACTGTACTACGGATATGAAAGTATTCCAGAGGAGTGGCTGTCTGTACTGAGAAAACGTGACTGGCTGGAAGATATGTGCAAGTAATGTTCAGGTAATCTGCAAGTAATGCTTAAGTAATGCCTCCCTTAATACATATAATTAGGAGCAAATATTGTTTGGCAAGATTTTTTTGGTGTTGTATGTGATTATTCAGACTTGCATGTCGATACTCACCGAATATGTGATTCAAAAAAACAGGTACTATAAAAACATTGGAAGGAAGACGAGAATTGTCAGAATCATCATATATGCTCTATTAGCAATCATACCCGTTCTTGGAGCCTTTCTTCCAAAGTGTGAATTCAAATATTTCTGTATGGGCTTTGGAAATCTGTGGTTAGGATTCTTCATGTATTATTCGGGGCTGGTGATCTTTGCAACAATTATTACCCATATCATATGCAGGGTTACAAAGGATGAGGAACAGAAGGCTCTAGAACAGGTGCTGAATATATCATTTACACTGGCACTTTTAATCTTTCTGATTGGAATAATTCATGCTCAGCGTCCGAAGATAGTAAATTATGATATAAGTGTTGATAAGCAGACAGTTAATACACAGGAACTGAAGGTGGTTCTGATCGCAGACCTTCATCTCAGCGTGAACTCTGATCCTGGTCTGACAGAGAAAATGGTTGAAGAGGTTAACTCCGTTAATCCGGATGTGGTTGTGATTGCAGGTGATATCTTTACAAGCAACTATGATGGACTTAAACATCCTGAAAAATATTCTTCTGCCCTCAGCAAGATGAAAGCCAGGTATGGAGTTTATGCAGTCTGTGGAAATCATGATGTAGATGAGAATCTTTTCAGTGGTTTTTCTATATCACCGGTTTCAGAAGCCTTTCGTACAAAGGAGATGGAACAGTTCTTTGATGACTGTGGCTTCACAGTGCTCTATGATGAAAGTGTAGAGATAGCAGACGGAGAGATTATCCTTACGGGAAGAATCGACGGTGAAAAAGCAGGTGACGGTACCAAGGACCGTATGGAGGCTTCTGAACTCCTGGGTTCACTGGATAAAACCAAGCCAATTCTTGTGGTTCAACATGAACCAATAGAATTTGAAGAGCTTTCAGAAGCTGGCGCCGATGCTGTTTTCTGTGGTCATACTCATAATGGACAGGTATTTCCTGGTAATTTATTTGTTCCATTTTTCAATGAAAATGCGTACGGTGTGAAAGAGCTTCATGGCATAGATACAATAGTTACCGCAGGTGTTGGCTACTACGGCCCGCCAATGAGAGTTGGTACAGACAGCGAAGTTACTGTTGTAAATGTGAAGTTCGATCATAAGCCGGAGTAAACTATAAAACTATTGAATAATATTTTGAGGAAAGAAAATGATATCTTTCATATTAGCATTAGCTGTTCTTTTTGTTGGTTTCCTAACATACAGCAAGGTTGTGGAGAAGGTCTTTGGACCTGACGACCGCCAGACGCCAGCCATAGAGATAAATGATGGCGTCGACTGTATCCCAATGAAGACGTGGAAGGCACTGCTTATTCAGCTCCTAAATATAGCTGGAACAGGGCCGATTTTTGGGGCCCTTATGGGTGCCTGCTTTGGTCCGGTCGTTTTTCTCTGGATTGTCTTTGGTTCAATCCTGGGTGGAGCAGTGCATGACTATATGAGTGGAATGATATCAGCTCGTCATAAAGGCGCATCAATAGCGGAGCTTTCAGGAATCTACCTTGGGAAGCCGGCGCTATATATAATGCGCGTTTTTTCAGTTCTGCTCCTTCTTCTTTGTGGAACTGTATTCGTAAATTCTCCAGCAGCACTTATTGCAACACTGACTCCAGAGGCGTTAGGGAACACATTCTGGATAGTAATAATTCTGATCTACTATATTCTGGCAACGCTGCTTCCGATTGATAAGGTCATTGGAAAGCTTTACCCAGTGTTCGGCGTAATACTTATCATAATGGCAGTCAGCATAGCGGGAGGAATGATTGTTCTGCCACAATATAAGATTCCAGAAATACAGCTGGCTGACCTTCATCCGGACAAGCTTCCTATATGGCCGTTCATGTTTATAACTGTGGCCTGTGGAGCAATCTCAGGTTTCCACGCAACTCAGTCGCCAATGATGGCAAAGTGTATCACCACCGAAAAAGCAGGGCGAAATGTATTCTATGGAGCTATGATAATAGAGTCGGTAATAGCACTAGTATGGGCTGCGGCTGGAGTCGCATTTTATGGCAGTACTAAGATGCTTTCTCAGGCGATTACAGACCTGGGGCAGTCAGGAACAGTATACGAAATCAGCAAGCAGATGCTGGGAAATGTGGGTGGAGTGCTGGCAATCATCGGTGTTGTTGTATGTCCTATAACCTCCGGGGACACAGCTTTCAGAAGTGCGAGGCTTATTCTTGCGGAGTGGACAGGCCTTGAACAGAAGAAGATTAAGAACAGACTGATAATTACGATTCCACTCCTGTTAGCAGGTGCGGTCCTTACACAGCTGGATTTCAATGTGTTATGGAGATACTTTTCATGGAGTAACCAGACACTGGCTATGATAGCACTTTGGGTAGCAACTTCCTATCTGCTTAAGAATAAAGAAAAGTGGGCCTTCAGTCTTATAACAGCGCTTCCAGCCACGTTCATGAGTGCTGTGAGCATAACCTACATCCTTATGGCTCCAGAGGGCTTCAAACTTTCAGCTTCAATTAGCTATATTGCAGGAATTTGCTTTGCAATAGTGCTTTTTATGGTATACTGTATAAAGAGTAGGAAGGGACTATCTTGAGCAAAGATTCTTAGTTAAGATTCTTATTTAGAAATTTTATTTAAAATTCTTTGCAAGGGACGTATCAAGAGTGTTATCAGAGTGTTATCAAGGAGGGGGATAATTTATGAAGAATTTTAAGAAACTAGCAGTACTTCTTGTGCTGGTATTCTGTTTGTCAACAATGACTGGCTGTTTTAGATTCTCTACAGAGATTGAAGTGAAGAGGAACGGAAAGGCAGACATCACCATGCTTATGGCCGCAATGGATATGGATGATGGTGATTCAACAGAAACTACAACAGAAGATAATTCCGAAGAGAGAAAGAAATTTGAGGAAGACGGTTGGAAATACGAAGAGTATAACAGTGATGGCTATACAGGATACAAGGTCACCAAGAAAAATGTAGATCTTGATGAACTGGCTGGCGAGATGGCTGAAGATGATGACATGGACCTTGACACTGATTCATTCAAGGTAACTAAGAAGGGTTCAAAGTATAGCATTTCCTGGGATGTTACATCAGGAGAGGACTATGAAGAGAATAGCGAGTATGCTTCATACCTTGAGCAGTCAGGCGGTTATGCTAAGTTTGTTGTTAAGCTTCCAGTTAAACCAATCAGCAGCAATGCTCATGAAGTTTCAGATGATGGAAAGACACTTACATGGAATCTCTTCGAGCTTAAGGCAGGCGAGAAGATAGAGCTTGAATTCAGCCTTATCAACTGGCCACTTATAATTGGAATAATCGTAGCAGTTCTGGTAATCATTATTGCAGTTGTAGTTGTACTCCTTGTTTTGAAGAATAAGAAGAACAACACACCACAGGGACCAGGAAACTATGACGGCTATAATCAGGGCTATAATCAAGGCTATGATCAGGGTTATGCACAGCAACCACAGGGCTATGACCAGGGTTATGCACAGCAGCCACAAGCAGGCTATGATCAGCAGGGCTATGCACAGCAGCCACAAGGAGGCTACAATCAGGGCTACAATCAGGGCTA
>CACZRU010000342.1 GCA_902783605.1 uncultured Lachnospiraceae bacterium | reverse complement strand
TGCCTGCTCTTCTCCGGCACTACCTGTCTCAACTGCAAAGTTAAGGTCACCCAGGCTGTCAACTGACTGATACTGATCTGCCTTGTCGCTTGGTACGATTACTATCTGCGCGTTATTGCAGTATGGATTTGAACAGTCCATAGCACTCTTAACTTCATCTGTAAGTGTCATACCATTCCATACACAGTCAATATTTCCTGATGAAAGCTCAAGTGCTTTGTTATCCCAGTCAATCTCAACATATTCAACCTCAACGCCAAGTGTCTTTGCAAACTCTGTTGCCATATCAGCATCAAATCCTACCCAGAGTCCATTTTCATCCTTGTAGTCCATTGGCTCAAAGTCGGTGATACCAACTACAAGCTTGCCCTTTTCCTGAACCTTAGCCTTGTCTGCTACAGTTGCTGTGGCCTCAGTCCCATTTGACGCCTCTGTAGAAGCAGAACTATTGTCACCACTGCCTGAACCACAAGCCACAAGTGACAGGCACAGTGCTGATGCCATTACAAATGCACCTACTTTTCTAAATATCTTTCTCATAATTTTTCCCTCCTAATTGCAGTGTCAAAACACTTAATCTTAAAACACTTGGTCAGTCAGAAAATCCACTGATATTCCGTGTTAACTAACTCACTAATAATACCAATTTATGCCCAATAAAGCAAATTATATTGGATAATTATCAAAACTTACATGTATATCCACAATCTCACTCTTAGACGGAAATCTGTAGTGAAATCCCCATACGGAAACACCAGAAGTCGTAATTGCCTTCATTCCATCATAGTCCCTGAATCCATAGTACATATCATACGCCAGATTTCTTCCTGCAAATTGAGGAATATTAAAACCATGAGTATGGCCCGACATGGCCAGATCCACGCCCAGCCCCGACATCTCCTGAAATTGCTCTGGTCTGTGATTCAGCATGATGATAGGTTTTGTCTGATCCGGCTGCAGGTTATTCATCAGCTCCTTCAGGCCTTTTGGATGTTCCATAGGATCCAGCCTTCCAATTAACTGCACACCTGTGTCACCTGTCACAGTACTACTCAGTTCCACCATCTCATCCTCCAGAACATTTACGCCCATGCTTCTCATAGTTTCAGCAGCCCAGTCATCGGTAGAATCGTCATGATTACCATAGATAAAATACACTCCCATAGGCGGATGAATCCGCTCTATAACGCTTCGCATATTTTCTATATCCTTCTCAGCTGTAGTCTCATCAAATACATCTCCACCGATAAGCACCACATCAGGATTACATTTATTTATATCCTCAGCAAGCTTGTCATAGGTCTTATCCCAGGTTCCCGCTCCACAATGTGTGTCAGCAATAAAGACAATATTCAGTTCATCCACCTCGCACTGCTTGCTTATATGAACATCATAATTAGTAATATGCAGATTTCCTACATTGTAGAAGCCATAGGTAGCTATTCCAAATGAAAGCACAAGAAAGACCATCGAGTGAACCCGATGGTCAAATATCATCTTAATATCCTTTTTACTAAATGGCCGCCCAAAAATCTTCTTAAGCGCTATATATATAAATCTGACTATATGCCTCAAGGTACAGAGAATAGCCATATAAAGAACAACCACATAATAGATAGCACCTGCTCTTGAAACGCTGATTTTAATCCACTCAAACGGAATGTTCTTGAAGCACACAAGAATCATAAATAGAGCAACCGTTCCAATCAGGTGAAACGATATACTTACAATATTAAATACAGGATTTTTCCGCCATGCCCTTGGATAATTCAGGTAAATATATCCCGCAAGTATGAGCAGTCCTACGGCTGCAAATATAAATCCGACAGTATTCATTCCTCAATTAATATATTACCTTATCATTTATCACTATAGACTTGATAAGATATGACTCCTTAATATTTTCCTTAGGCGCATTAGTCATTACTCCACTGTCTGACATAAGCTGAATTCCAACATCCACATTGCTTATGGTTACAGTAACATCAGGTGTATAACCACCATATACAAGAGCCTTCCTTCCAGCGCCCTTATACTTAAATGCCGCTGTCTCAACCCTAATATCATTCTTTCCGGAGAGACATCCCATAGCAGTTGTATAGTCTGCTCTGCAGCTCGCAAAGAAGGACAGATCATGGAGATAAACACTGACATTCTCACCTTCAACAGAACCAAGTCCGACAACAGTCTTACCTCCGGCAGTACACCTGATAAGACTCCTCCACACATCTATATCTGCATCCCCTTCAAGGCTGCCAATACATACACCCTTGTAAAATGAGCCTTCTACCATAAGGTCACAATCATGTATCTTCAGATTCATATCACCCTTAAGCGCACCCATTCCAACGCCCTCATCTCCATTCATCTCAAGCACATACTTGCCCTTATGTATCTGAATATCTCCACCAAGACCAGAACCAATTCCTATCATCGTCTGTCCCTTGGAATCGATAAATATCCCACCATCCTGGTAGAACTTAATTGTACCATTCTTTTTATCTAATGCATTTCCAATGCCATAGCTCTCATTTCCATCCAGCTTCAGCTTAAGGTTGCCATCACCCTCTATCGTCAGACAGGATGTTTCTGGAACCTTGATCCCGCCTCCACGAAGATGATTTTCACCTATGAGACTAAGCGTCACATTGGTGTTATCAGCCAGGTCTATACAAGGTCTCTGCTTAACAGTTGAAAGTGTAACATTTTCAAAGGTTATTCTTCCGTCATAGCCTTCGAGAACCTCAATATGAATATTGGAGAGCGTATTAGGAGTTCCAACAATCGTAATATCTCTGAAGGTTGCCTCCTTGTCACCAATCACAACCGTAGTCTTATTCTCTTTGATAAGGTTGTTAACAGATATCCTGTTGGTACGGCCTGCAACATAGGACTGCTCGCTGGCTCCATCCTCGCGTTCTCTGTGATATCTGGCAATCTCCATCTTTACATTTGCATCCACGGACGAAATAATCTGAGCCGAAGGTCTGGCAACATAGTATCCTTGGATAAGATCAGCACCAAGGCTGATAACCATGCTGAGTTCCTCCGTTGTTTCCACACCTTCAGCAAGAGCCATAATGCTATTAGCATGGCAGAAATCGATTATCTCTCTTACAAAATGCTGCTTCTGGGAGCTGTTCTGAATCTCCGAAAGAAGTGACCTGTCTATCTTCACATAGTCCGGCATATAACGAAGAAGATTACTTACATTTGAGTATCCCGTGCCATAATCATCAATAGCAAGACCAATTCCCATCTTCTCGTACTGATGCTTCAGCTCATTTATTTCCTCATCAGAAAGCTCGGCCTGCTCTGTAAGTTCTACTACAGCAGTACCAGAATTCTTCTTAAGCATTCTCTCAACATTTACAAAGTCATTATATTCCAACCGACATCCCGGAATACTATTTATGAAGACCTTCTTATTCTTGAAGCATTCCCTGTTATCTTCCACAATATTAAGTACATTAACAAAAGTCGCTCTCTCAACATCATTCAACCTGCCCATAACATCTGCAAGCTTGATAATCTGGAGCGGTGGAATCTGCCAGCCCGAATTAGAACGCATAAGTGCTTCATAAGAATAAATTTCACCATCCACTGAATTTACAATCGGCTGGAAATGATATGTCAGCAGGTTCTCATCCAGTATCTTCTCAACCTCTTCAAGCTCCTTTGAATCCACAAGTTCCAGATCTGCAGTATTAAGCCTTCTTCCATCTGTCTCAATAACAGCACCAGTTTTGGTAGGAAGCTTGATAGCATTCTTCTTCTCAATAATGCTGATAACTCTCAGCCTCCTGTAGCACTCCAGCCCGCGAACAACCTCATTAAACCATAGTCTGTTCACTTCGGAGAAGCCATACTCTTCTCTCCCATATCCGACCATAGCATAACCAAAGGCTTTGTCCTCAAGATATAGAGGAACAAATGTATAACATCTTGCATTCTCTTCTTTTTTAAACGATATCAGATCCGCAGAATCAATAATCCTATCCTCACCAACTCTGCATCTTGCACCATCTTCCGCATCATACGACAGGATGTTTACAACCTTGTCAGTATACCCAATCTCCGGAAAATTATTCTCCAGAAGTGCATCCGTTTCAATCCACTGATGATTGAGGCAGATTTCCAGTTTTTTCACACCTCTCATATAGTAAATTGTTTCATACAGAGATTTGAAAAGCTCCTCAAGTGTAGCAGCCTGAAGAGAATCCTCAACCATATAGTTATGAATTGAGTAATATCCCTCTTCCGAGTTTTCAGTCATCCAGGTATCTCTTATGTCAAATGAAACAAATCCCGTATTATAGTTTTTCTCACCATTTTCCAATACAGCATTATCGCATCCGCAGGATTCTCCCAGGAAAAGTTTAGGACTAGGTTTCTGCTCTGGAACTCCAACACCTCTCTCCTGAGCCATAATAACCTCAACTGAATAACTGCCATAATACTGAGCAGGAATATATGTGGAAGTCAGGCTCCTTGGACAGTGCTGTCCTTCACTGGAGGTTCCATATCCAGCAATAATAATATCTTCAGGAATCCTTATGCCTTCCCTCTCCATCTCCTCAGCAAAGCCTATGGCCATACAGTCATTTGCACAAACCATTGCCTGTGGCAGATTATCCCTATCTCGAAGCAGACTTTCAGCACAGCCAGTTCCACTTGTGTACCAGAAATCTCCATAGAATATTCTTTTTTCATTTATAGCAATGCCGTGATCCTCTAGAGCTTTCTTATATGCTTCAAGTCTTCTCTGGGAATGAATGTGAGCCTTCCTTCCGGTAAGATAAGCAATATCAGTAAGATTATGTTCTTCAATGAGATGAGATATTTCAGCATAAACAGCCTCATATCCATCTGTCCAGAAACTATAGAAATACTGACTGTCTGTATCTATACAAACTACAGGACCGTCATAACAGCTATGTATCTTCTCTTCAATCCTCTTCTCAACTTCTGGTGTCTGAATAGTATCAGCAAGAATTATGATTCCCGAAAACATATCATAATTAATAAGATTGTAAATATTTGAATCTCCAACCTCTCGCTCTTTTGTATTCTGATATTTTATATACATGGCAAAAACACAGACATCATAACCGTAAAGTCCTGCCTGATTAGTAACGCCCTTCATAAATTCCTGCTGGTAATTCTCCTCAGCCTGCCCCAGTAATAGGGCAATCTTCTTATCTGCCATTTGGTAACCCCATGATCATTTTTATATTTCTTCGTACTCAGCCATCTCAATTACGTCATCAGCATTATCTCTAAAGCCTCGCTTCAGATAATACTTTCCTCCTTCAATAAAGATGGCTCCACAGGAACATTTCACAACCTTAGTTCTAGACTTGGATTCTATAATATCCCTACACTGTCTGCACTTTGCTTTATTACTCTTTATCCTCTTCATTTGAACACCCCCGAAATATAACAAATTCATAAGGACATTTATTATGTATTTTTTTATTCGACATATTTAATCCGACATATCCACATCCAGTGTCGCACAGACTCTGTACTGTGGATAAGCAGTTTCAAGTTCTTTAACTATCTTATTATATACCTCTTCCCGGTTTTTATTATCATAATCGATAATCACATCAAACCTGTAGTTTCCTTCATCTCTGTCCAAGAAGAATCCATGTATCTCAAGCACCTCAGGATAAGCACCTGCAACCTCTCTAACCTTCGCTTCTATCTCCTTTGCCTCTTCGTCATTTTGATCAACAGCATAGATAGACACTCCGGTAATTATCACACCAGTTTCCTTCATTACTTTTTCAGTAATGCTTCTCTCAAGCTTATCCAATTCCTTAGCATTCATTTCTGCCGGAACCTCAACATGGAGAGACCCCACCAGTCTGTCAGGTCCATAGTTATGCAGAACAAGATCATAAGTCCCCTTCACTTCAGGGAAGGTACAAACCAGCTCCTTAATCTGTCTGGAAAGATCAGAATCAATCCTCTTACCTAGGAGCTCACTAAATGTATCACCTAATATGTCGAAACCAGATTTAATGATGATTACAGAAATGATAATTCCCAAGTAATGCTCCAGGCTCACTCCGAAAACTATGAATATGACTGCCGCCACCAAGGTAGAAGTTGAAATAACTGCATCAAAAAGTGCATCCTTCCCTGATGCTGACAAGGAATCAGAATTCACCCTGTCCCCAACTTTTTTAACATATGTACCCAGTACTATTTTTACAACAACTGCCACAGCAATTATTAGCAGCTGTATTAACTCATATTTTGGTTTTGAAGGATTAATGCATTTTTTAATACATTCAACCAACGAAGCAAAACCAGCATACAATATAATAACTGCTATTATCATCGCTGTAAGATATTCAATTCTTCCATGCCCCAGAGGATGATTCTTGTCTGGAGCTCTACCCGCAAGTTTGGTTCCAATAATAGTAATTACCGATGAAAGTACATCGCTCAGATTATTAACCGCATCCATAGTGATCGCTATAGAATTGGCCAGTATTCCTATAACAGCCTTAAAGCTGGCTAGAAACACATTTGCTATAATTCCTAATATACTGGTTTTTATTATCGTTTTTTCTCTATCCATTTATAATCCCTAACCATTATAGTCCATAACCAATTTCAATATATTATAAATAAATATCCTAAATAACTATAATTCAGCTCTCATTTCTGAGCCCAATAAAACATATTAATTATCTCACAACCAGCTAATTTTATCAAACAATAATACCGGAATTTGTTTTATTTTTATGCCATTTAATTAACTATTAAAAAAAATAATAATCACCATTCAAGTTTCAAATGCAAGCTTTATGCTGGGCTATATTATTAAAAATCTACTATGCTATAATTATAAAAACATATTGACAAATGGTCACTTGGAGTGATAACATTCGATAAAACCGTTGATGAAGAGTAAGTAGGCAGGACCTCTTTATTTACAGAGAACTGCAGGTGGTGAGATTGCAGTGTTAAATGTCATGTTGAATGGACTTCAGAGGGCGACCTGAAATGTTTATCAGAGTATGGGAGACGAAGTGCGGACCTTCGTTAAAAAGTTCAGCTTATGAAAATACATTTGCTCAAGTTTTTTCTAGATAAAAATGTATCGAGTAGGCACTAAGAGGATGCATAGCATCAAGCCGGGTGGCACCGCAGGTAATAAAATTATATGTAAGAAATTTATACGTAAGAAATTATACCTGTCCCAGCAGTAACTACTGTCAGGGACAGGTTTTTTGTTTTATAAAAACTCACTACTGTCCCAGAAAATTCAAAGGACAATAGATTTTGTCAAATAAGTATTAGGGAGGACAACGAAATGTCAGAAGAGAAAAAGATACCTTATAAGATTTATCTTGAAGAAAATGAAATGCCAACACAGTGGTACAATGTGCGCGCTGATATGAAGAAGAAACCAGCACCAATCCTTAACCCTGGAACTCTTCAGCCAATTACACTTGAAGAGCTTTCACCAATCTTCTGTGAGGAATTAGCTAAGCAGGAGCTTGACGATACAACACCTTACTTTGATATTCCAGAAGAGATCAGAAACTTCTACAAAATGTATCGTCCATCACCACTGGTTCGTGCATATTGTTTAGAGAAGAAGCTTGATACACCAGCTCATATTTACTACAAGTTCGAAGGAAATAATACTTCAGGAAGCCACAAGCTTAATTCTGCTATCGCTCAGGCTTACTATGCAAAGAAGCAGGTGCTTAAGGGTGTAACTACAGAGACTGGTGCTGGTCAGTGGGGAACAGCTCTTTCAATGGCTTGTTCATACTTCGATCTTGACTGCCAGGTATATATGGTAAAGGTTTCTTATGAGCAGAAG
>CACZRU010000341.1 GCA_902783605.1 uncultured Lachnospiraceae bacterium | reverse complement strand
TCTTCTTGTTACCTGCGCAACATATACAACTTCAGTTATGATCGGTATGAAGGGTGTTAACAACCTGTCAAAGATATGTATGGTACTTTTTGGATGTATCCTTATATTTGTACTTGTCTTTGGTGGTAAGGCTGTATATATCCTTGAAAATGGTTTCTATTCACTTGGACTTGTTGTTCAGAACTTCCCAGTTCTCAGTACATACACAGACCCACTTAGAGAAAATGGTTTCGCACAGAACTGGACAATGTACTATTGGGCTTACTGGTTAGTATGGTGCGTAGCTGCTCCATTCTTCATGGGTAACATCTCAAGAGGCCGTACAGTTAAGCAGGTTATTCTTGGAACATATGTATTTGGACTTTTCTCAACACTGATCTCATTTATCGTTCTTGGTAACTACGGTCTTGGACTTCAGACTTCAGGTCAGTTTGATGCAATAAAAATGTACGAGGAAAATGGTTATGATCTCTATGCAGTAATCATTGAGATCATTAAGACACTTCCTTGCTATCAGGTTGTACTTGTTCTGCTTATCCTGTCAATGATCGCATTCTATGCAACATCATTTGACTCAATCACACTTGTAGCTTCTTCATATTCTTACAAGAACATGAAGGGAAATGAGATGGCATCAAAGAAGATGAAACTCTTCTGGGCAGTACTTCTTATACTTCTTCCAATCGCACTTATCTTCAGCGAGAGTAGTATGAATAATATCCAGTCAGTTTCAATCATTGCTGCATTCCCAGTAGGAATGGTTATCATTCTGATCATCGCTTCCTTCATCAAGGATGCTAGAAAGTATATTGACAACAACGAGGACCCAGCTCCATTTGATGATGATGTTGAGATTAATGAAGATGAGCCTGCAATGGCAGAGAGAGAGCTTAAGATTAAGAAGACAGCTCCGGCAATCTCTGAAACAGAAATGCTTCTCGGACCTGAAGAGGACGAAGTACCTGAAGAGGATAACGAGAAGGAAGATGTAGATAAGCTTCGTAGTAAGATGTCAAAGAAAAAAGGTAAGTAAATCTTTCTTTTAAAGTTTAAATAACAAAGAAATATAATAAGTATTAGATATAAGCTGGAGAAAATGGACCTTAATTAAGATGCTGTTATAAAATCAGGATGGATAGTGTTATGTAAACCATACTATTCATCCTGTTTTGATATTTTTGAGACACTAGTCATTAGCGCTTAATCTTTTTTCTTGAGTATATTTAATATTTAGTGGTATAATGAAAAACGGTTTTTCTATACAAATTGAGGGTAAGAAAATGACAGAAAAAGAACAGAAAATAATAGACCTGCTTCATGACAGTGAATTTGAAATGTTATGCAAGCTTGATGATGTATGTAAGAAACATGATATTACATATTTCCTTGAGGCTGGTACACTTATAGGTGCAGCCAGACATAAGGACTTCGTTCCTTGGGATGATGATATTGATATCTATTTTAAGAGAGAAGATTTTGAAAAACTTCTAAAGTATAAAAATGAGTTTGAACCTTATTTCATTCATGTGCCAAATGCCCGTGAGGGATTCTTCTGGGATTTTACAGCCCGCATGATGAATAGGGATGTACTTCTTAAGAAAAACAGCAGGGAGTCAAAGTTCTATAGGCATACTGATTGTCAGTATCAGTTTATCGATCTCTTTGTTATGGATAATACTCCTAGCGGAATCAGAGGAAAGATACATATAGTCAGACTTATGGTTTTATATATTCTGGCTATGAGCAGAAGATATATGCTGAAGTATGAGATTCCTTCCAATCCGATAGTAAGATTTGGAATGTTTGTGCTCAGCAGACTTGGAATGTTTGTACCTATGAAAACCATTTACAAGAAGTTCGATAAAATCTCCAAGAAATATAATAACAAAGAATGTGAGAATTACCTGCTTACAAACTGCGCTGCGACATTTCTTCCTAAGTGTGTTTACAAGAAGAAGTTTTATGAGACCAGCACGGAGCTGCCAGTAAGAGACAGAATGTTTAGTGTGCCTGGTGATTATGATGGATCACTTAGAACCTACTATGGAGATTATATGCAGCTTCCACCTGAGGATCAGAGGGTTCCTGACCATGTCGACCGGTTTGAAGATGTGGTGATAAATGGTGTTAAGGCAATAAATCTATAATTAATCTATAAAAAATTTGTTATAAATCTAGAGCAGGTTTATGCAAGGGTGAATAAAAAATAATAAGCCAAGAAAAGGAGTAACACATTATGGCTAAGAAAATGTATTTTCAAGAAGAAATTGAGACAATGCCTGTTGAACAGCTGAAGGCGCTTCAGGAAGAAAAGTTTTTAAAACAGGTAAAGTATGTGTATGAGAATAATGAGTATTATAGAAATCTCATGGATGAGAAGGGTGTAACACCTGAGGATATAAAGTGCATGGATGATATTTCCAAGCTTCCATTCCTAACAAAGAATGATCTTAGAGAGGCTTATCCATATGGACTTTTATGCAGACCAGTTAAGGACTGCGTTCGTATCCATTCTACAAGTGGTACAACTGGTCGTAGAGTTGTGGCTTTCTATACACAGAATGATATTGATCTTTGGGCAGAGTGCTGTGCAAGAGCCATAGTTGCAGCTGGTGGTTCAAAGAAGGATGTGGTACAGGTTGCATATGGCTATGGTCTGTTTACAGGTGGTGCAGGACTTCATGACGGTTCACACAAGGTTGGATGTCTAACAATTCCAATGTCATCAGGAAATACCGAGAGACAGATTCAGTTTATGAAGGATCTTAATTCAACAATCCTTTGCTGTACACCTTCATACGCTGCTTATATTGGCGAAAAGCTTCACGAGATGGGCATGACTGCAGATGATATTAACCTCAAGGCTGGTATCTTTGGAGCAGAACCATGGACAGAGGAAATGAGACAGAACATTGAGCAGGCTCTTGGAATCAAGGCTTATGATATTTATGGACTTACAGAGATAAGTGGACCTGGTGTTTCATTTGAATGCGAAGCTCAGACAGGAATGCATATCAATGAGGATCATTTCTATGCAGAGGTAATTGATCCTGATACAGGTGAAGTGCTTCCTGAGGGTACAGAGGGTGAACTGGTATTCACATCCCTGGATAAAGAAGCATTTCCACTTCTTAGATACAGAACCCGCGATCTTGTAATCCTTAAGAGAGAGCAGTGTTCATGTGGAAGAACCCATATCAAGATGTGTAAACCAAAGGGCCGTTCAGATGATATGATGATCATCCGTGGTGTAAATGTATTCCCATCACAGATTGAGACAGTTCTCCTGAAGTGTGGTTATACTCCTAACTATCAGATCATGGTAGACCGTATTGGAAATGAAGATACATTCGATATTAATGTAGAGCTTTCAGATGAGCAGTTCAAGGCCATGAAAGAGGATGAGGACCTTGAGAAGGCTAGAAAGTCACTTACAGGTGCTATGGTACAGATGCTGGGTATCAGACCTAAGATGCATCTACTCCCACCTAAGTCAATCGTTCGAAGCGAAGGTAAAGCTGTGAGAGTAGTGGATAAGAGAAAGCTGCATGACTAAGCTTAATGGGCAAAGAATTGCTAAAGAGTTTCTTATGATAAATATATGTGTAAAAAATAATAAACTGTGTTTAAATCAATAAGCTATGTTTAAATAAAGGGTGCGGTGTTTTGTTTACTGCACCCCTTTTGCAATAGTTGCAATAGTTGATAAATGTTATTGATGGTCACTAGCGGGGGGATAAAAGCAATTAGGAGATAAGTTATATATATGAGTGGAAAGAAGAAGATAATTCTCACATTTGTAATACTGCCAGTTCTGCTGCTGGCTGCTTTTGCTGTTTCGATTTTATGGGACGCAAGACAGTCGGGGGAAGAGGAGGAAACCACAGAATCTGCTTTGTCCAGAGATGAGGAGATAAATCAGATGCTGCTTGCTGAATACCAGAAGTCTCAGTCCACAAGACAGTTTCAGGAAGCCACTACTGAGGTGGTGGATCTGACACCGGAAGATGAAGAGTATGACGACATGATCGGTTCTGCTGAAGAGGATGCTCCTGAGCTGCAGGATTATGATGCAGACCTTTCTGATGAAGATGAGGAGATAATAGCAGCTGCTGAGAAGGAAGCAAGGAAGAATAATAATGCTATTAACTACAATGGTATTGAAGTTGTATCCAGTATGAATCAGGTGGCAACTAATGGTGAGTGGGTGCTTAATCTTACCGAAGCAGAGCTTGCTGCTGATCACCCACTATTACTTCAGTACGACTCTAGATGGGCAACATTTCCATATGGAACAGGAACTATGAAGTCATCGGCCTGTGGACCTACCAGCTTTGCTATGGTTATTACAGCACTTACAGACATAACAAATGCGTCACCTCCAATGGTGGCTACATACAGTATGAACCACAATTACTATGTTACAGGCTGTGGAACCTCTCATGCGCTCTTCACAGTAGGATGTTCAGATTTTGGCCTTTACTGTAACGAGATTGGAGTTGATGAATATCAGATGAAGGCAGCAATTGACAGGGGAGAGATGCTTGTTCTCAGTGTACACTATGGTAACTTCACTCACTCAGGTGCTGGTCACTTCATCGTAATATATGGATATAACGAGAATGGTTTCATGGTCAATGACCCTGGTTCCTACGAGCGAAGCTGTAAGTACTGGCCATATGATGTGATTGCAGGTGATATCAATAAAATATACGCACTTGGCAAATTATAAATAGGTAATTGTATGAAATTTTATCCAACGGGAAAACAGGCACAGGCTATAGATAAGTATACCCAGGAAAAGCTTGGCATTTCTGGACTTGTTTTGATGGAATCAGCTGCCAGGAAATTGGCAGAAGCTGTTGATGATGCCATAAAAAATGCTTCGGAGTATGGAAAGAAAAACAGGTTTTACAAGAAGCTTATTGGTTTTGATAAAGCCAAAGATAAGATCCTTTCTGTTGTGGAAAGTGGCAATAATGGCGGTGATGCAGTAGCTGCGGCCTGGATGCTTAAGGAAATGGGCTATGATACTTATATCTACGAGATAAATGGTATCAGTCGTAAGACCGATTCATATGTTGCAGAGGTTAGAAAGGCCCGTGAATATGGCGTTACATTTTTAGATATAAAAAATGATTATAATCTCGAGAATGCTGGTGAGATTTTTGACTTTTCATCGTACAAGGTGATTTTGGACGGAATCTTTGGTGTAGGTCTTACAAGGGATATTACTGGTGTACAGAAGGCGGAAGCAGGCAAGATAAATGATGCTTCAAGAGTATCATTTGTGGTTGGTGTTGACATTCCCAGCGGGATAAGTGCTGACACTGGAAAGGTTCTTGGAACAGCTGTTCAGTGTGATATGACGGTAACTTTCGAGTATGTGAAATATGGAATGCTTCTTGGTATGGGAAGGAAACATAGTGGGGATATCAGGTGTGCAAGTATAGGTTTATATGTCCCTGAGAATGTTTCTCAGATGGCTTCTATTATGCGCGAAGAAAAGGTTGGAATGCTTACTGATCCAAGCGATACGGATGCTGTTAAGCGCGATACTCACAGCGTGTATATTTGCTATGAATATGATGAAGATGAGATATTAGAAAAACTTCCAGAAAGAAAAGAAGATTCAAACAAGGGTACCTATGGGAAAGTACTTATTATTGCAGGTTCCAGGGAAGTATATGGAGCTGTTTACCTGGCTGCAGAGGCTGCCTATAGAGTGGGGGCTGGTCTGGTAAAAGTTGTTACTGATATAAGAAATAGAGATACTCTTTGTGAAAAAATCCCAGAGGCGATGCTTCTTACCTATGATTCAGAAGAAAAAGGTACTCTGATTAAGAGAAAGGATTCCCATGATACATTTGTGGATGAATATAAGAAAGCAATCAGCTGGGCGGATGTTGTACTTATTGGCCCAGGTCTTGGGACAGGCGATATATCCAGGAAAATGCTTAACCTGCTGTCTATGACGCTTACAGAAAAACAAAAGTTGATCCTGGACGCAGATGCTCTTAATCTTATAGCACAGGAAAAACCGTCTGTGTGGTTTAAAGAACTTACATCAAAATTGGGAATGGGAAATGTAATTATAACACCACATATGATGGAAATGCTCCGACTGGTAAATGCGGATTCCATTTCCCAGGGAGACATGGACTTCCTGAAGGATTTTAGAAAACCGCAGGCTTACAATATGTCCTATCATAATGGGATTATAACTGTTATGAAGGATGCCAGAACTATCGTGGCATATAAGAATACATCAGATGATACTCCAGAGATGGAGGGCTATGCTGCTGAATGTCCTCTGTATGTTAATACTACTGGAAATTCAGGAATGTCCAAGGGTGGATCAGGAGATGTGCTGGCAGGTATGATAGCGGGACTTTTAGCACAGAACAGAGAAGAGTGTTCTGTAGCTGATATTGTATGTGCAGCGGTTCATCTGCATGGCAAAACCGGCGACATAGCAGCAGAAAAAATTGGAGAAAGATCCATGATAGCAAGGGACATAATTGATGCAATTCCTGTTCTGCTGAAATAGTTAACTATAAATTTATCAGCTGAGAAATGATACCATTCATTGAATCCTTGTATATTATATAGCTGTTAATTACAGGGGTTTCAAAATCAATAAGTGGAATCGCTCTAAGCTTCTTATCTTTTATGTAAGTATCTGCCATATCTTTTGGAAGGAAGGTGTAATTATCCTTTCCCATAAGATATGGCACTATTTTCATACAGTCATCAATCTCAAGCTCGAACTGGTGGAATCTTGGAAAGAGCTTTCTGATATACTGTCCCACATCCTGCAGGGCAAAGTTGCACATCAGATAGTTTTCTTCAATCAGATGCTGCTGAGTTATGCCACGACGATATTTTTTATTATTTATATCAGTGACTAAAACAAGCTTATCCTGTTTATATAGTTCTGAATGATATGAGGATTTTTTGAGAGGAATATAGACAAATGCTGCATCCAGCAGATCCTCCTGTAACTGTTCGAGAAGGTGATTAGAAAGACCTATGGTTATTTTTAGAGAGTTTTCTGGATGCTTATCTCTATACTTCTGTATCTGTGGTGCAAGGTGCCCCTCATAGATTGAGTCTGCGCTTCCTATTCTGATATGATTTTCAAATCTATGTTCAGCAATTATTTCTGCCAAAGTATTTTCAGTGAGCTCAAGAACTTTCTGGGCGTATACCCTGAATCTTTCGCCTTCTATGGTGAGTTTAACACTTCGATTGGTTCTGCTGAAAAGACTTAACTTCAGCTCTTTTTCTAATTCATTTATTCTGTTAGTTACTGTTGACTGTGCGACAAACAGCTGATTGGCGGTCTTTGTAAAGCTGTTTGTCTCGGATAGTGTTATAAAGGTTCTAAGAGTTTCTATATCCATTTATTTCTCCTTATTATCTAAAAACTTTATAATCAATATAATCCAATTATCGAAAAAATGAATTATTATTATCATATTTATTCACTTTACACATAATACAATATCTGCTAAAACTTGTACATATATTTTTAG
>CACZRU010000340.1 GCA_902783605.1 uncultured Lachnospiraceae bacterium | reverse complement strand
TCTGCAAATTCTTGCAGACAAGTCTTATACTAGATTAATTACAATTTTATTATCCTATATATTATTTCTATTTTATTGTTACGATTTATGATTCCATCTATTTTTATTTAGTTCAACCAGTATATCGTTATCTAATTCATAGAATTAATAAATACTTTGGTTTATTTCGCCAAAATAGGAAAATAGAAATTTTTAATTATCTTCAAATGGATTTTTTTAATTCTCCATAGAAGACTATAATGAAGCTAGTTTTTTTTAAACACATTCGAAGAACACAGTTAAAAAGGGGGACTAAACCATGAAGAATGTAAAATTAAGTGTTAATGACAGAGAATATATTAAGAAGAATCTTCTTCCAGGAGCAATCAGAGGATCAGTAATCTACGGTGTGATAACTCTATCACTCTCAATCATAGATATAAAATTTGTAATAGATCTACTTACAGACATAAGGTCTTATACCGGTTTTAGAATAATCCTTACTCTTGCTAGTGTAGCACTTCTAGCCTATGTAATTGCACTGTTTGGAAAATACGCTGTAGAGTTTGGCAGAAGAATCGGCAGCCTGCTTTCTGATGATTATTCTGTTACAGACAGTGTTGTTGCAGAAATGAGTACTCAGGAAGGCAGCATTTTCGCAGCAGGTCCTATGGCTAAAGCTTCAAAATTAGTTTTCAGATTAGGTAATGGCGATACAGTTAAACTTCCACAGGGAAGCTTCCGTACACCAGTTGTTAGCTCAGGACAGCATGCATGGCTTATCAACTATGGAGTAAACCATTCATATTCAGTAGATTATGTATTTACTCCAGAAGCCGAAGCAGAACTCAATGCATAAGTCATGATATAGTTAAAAACTTTTGGATAAAGTTTATATAACCTTAAAAAATATACCAGAGTGTATGTCAATCACTCTGGTATGTTTTTATTTTAAGATACCCATAGATACCCAGAATAATGGTTCCCGGTAAGATGCCTATGGAAACTATAATCAATCACTATAGACATTGTATTTTCAATGTTATCCCCCACAGCTATTATATCACTAGTTTATGTGTTTTGGGACAAAAGGACAACCGTTTCGACATGCTGAGTATTTGGGAACATATCACAGCAGCATCCGCTAACCGGCCGATATCCATTTTCCTCAAATATAGCTAAGTCTCTTGCCAGTGATGTAGGTTTACAGCTGACATAGACCATATTCTTAACCCCATAATCCAAAATCTTTCTAAGGGTCTTTGGATTAAGACCGTCTCTTGGAGGATCCAGGATTATCAGGTCTGGTTTCTCCTCCAGTTCGTCCAGCTTCTTAAGCACATCACCTGCAATAAACTCACAGTTCGTAAGTTTATTCAGCTTTGCATTTTCCTTAGCAGCTTCTACTGCTTCTTCTATTATTTCTATTCCATATACCTTATCAGCAACAGGAGCCATAAGCTGAGCTATGGTTCCGGTACCGCTGTAAAGATCGTAGATTACACCCGCCTTCTTTTCTGATCCAGCACCTTCTGTCAAACTTTCTTTTTCATTATCCTTTGTGAGAGAATCCATTTTGCCCTGTCCCTCGCCCTGTTCCATAGTAGAAAGTGCATAATCCCTTACCTTGGAATACAGCACCTCGCTGCCTTTGGTATTTGTCTGGAAAAATGAAAATGGCGAAATCTTAAACTTGAGTCCCAGCACTTCTTCAATCAGGAAATCTTCTCCATACAGAAGTGTAACCGAATCTGGAATTATGGCATCTGCCAGAGTATCACACTCTGTGTAAAGAACACCCACAATCCTGTTATAGTGGGAAAGGCTTTCAAATTCTCCGCCCCTGTTCTCATCATCCACATAGGCATTCCTGAATTTTCCACCTTTGTCTCTGATAACCTTCTTGGACTTAACCTTCTGCTCCTTGCCATATCCATGAGAACTGTAGCCGTCCATACCTATTGGTTTGTCCTCTCCTAGAGCAAGAAGCCCTGCCACATATTCAGGAAGGTTCAGTTCATCTACTGTTTCACTTCTCTTCTCATTCCACGGAATATCTCTAGTGTACTCATCAATAGAGTGATGTGTTGTTGTAACCAGATTTACGATTATTCCACCAGTGGACGCCGACTCTCTTATAACGAGATTACGGAGAACACCGGTATGAGTTCTCTTATTATAATGAGGAACTCCGGCATCTCTATAAAACTTCTGTGTATATTTCAGGATTTCATTCCACGCAGGACTTACCAGGGCACAGGAATCAATGCTGAGTATATCATGAGTAGAATGTCTTCTATGAAGTCCCAGAGTAAGGGGCCCGTCCTTCTCTGCATCACCAAATGTAAATTCCATCTTGTTACGGTACCTGAACTGTGATGGGGACGCAAGGATACCCTCCCAGGTAAAATCGCCTTCAAAATCCACCACATCCTTCAGCACATCCTTAACCATCTGCTCTTTTAATTTCAGCTGATTGGTGTATGCAATGGTCTGATAG
>CACZRU010000339.1 GCA_902783605.1 uncultured Lachnospiraceae bacterium | reverse complement strand
ATCTGCATATGTTAGAGATGATCTTCTTCCAGCTATGGAAGGACTTCGTAAGTATGTTGATGAGGCAGAGATGCTTACATCACAGAAGGATTGGCCATTCCCAAGCTATGGACAGCTTCTTTTCAGCGTATCATAGGATATAGCATATAGTAATTTGACATAGATTATGTAAACCATATAAGGGCCGGCAGATTTGTTTAAATAATAAATCTGCTGGCTCTTTTTTTATGTGCTATGAAACTATATGGATTTTTAATAGATTATTAATCATATAATTGGTACAATGATAAATATTATAGAAAAAATTTCGACTTTCTGAGGGTTTATTTTGACTTAATGCGGGGTGTCAGATGAACTTAAAAAAGGGATTTAAAAAGGAAATTAAGAAAGAATTTAAAAAGAGAAAGAAGAAGGTTGAGGATCATATAGTATGGCGTGTGATAGTAGTTTCACTGGCGTCTCTTCTTATGGCGCTCAATATAAATACCTTTGTTCATGCAGGTGGACTGCTTCCAGGCGGGGCCAGTGGACTTACCCTTCTTTTGCAGGAAATCTTTGATTCATTTTTGGGGATAAAACTGCCTTATACCTTGATCAATCTTCTGATAAATGCAGGGCCAGTGTATATTGGTTTTAAATTTGTAGGAAAGAAGTTTACGATGCTGTCCTGCTGGTGCATCGTGCTTACCAGTGTACTGGCCGATGTGCTTCCAGCTATTCCGGTTACAAAGGATATTCTTCTCATAAGTATATTTGGTGGACTGATAAATGGTATTGCTATAAGTATGTGTCTTCTTAAGGATGCTACAAGTGGAGGAACGGACTTTATAGCAATATATTTGTCAGAGAAGAGAGGAGTAGATTCATTTAATCTTATACTTGGTATCAATGCGTGTATTCTTATATCGGCAGGATTTCTCTTCAACTGGGATAAGGCTCTATATTCAATTGTTTTCCAGTTTGCGTCTACAATGACTATCCGTATTCTCTATAGAAAGTATCAGCAGGCTACTTTGTTCATAGTTACTAATAAGCCTAAAGAGGTTTGTGAAGCTATATATGAACACAGTAACCATGGAGCTACTATACTTAAAGGCGAAGGCTCCTACGAACATCACGAGAGATATGTTGTTTATTCCATAGTATCCAGTGAAGAATGTAGCAGCATAGTTTCAGTCGTGAAGAAGATAGATAAGGAAGCCTTCGTAAATATTCTAAAAACTGAGAGAGTGGTAGGCAGATTCTACCAGCGCCCAACAGATTAGAAAAGACTATAGTCATTCGTAATACAGATATTATAGTGATTCAATAAATCGCAGGAATCCCTCCTGGCCTTCTTTGGTTCTTTTAAATACTCCTGCATCTTCAAGAACACCAGAAAATACAAAACCAATTTCATCTTGAATGATTTTATGTAAACCAGATTGATCTATTGGTGTATCATTTTTCTGGCCTGTAACTTTAGCGTGATTCCCTATATCATCCTTTTCAACTACAAAGCCATACTTTGGAAGAAAGTCTGCTGCCCAGGAGGCATGAGATTTAATGCTTTCATCAGCATAGAGATCCTTGCCCGAGAGGATAGCGTCCTCAAGGACAGCGATTTCATTTTTCAGTCTTGCAGGAAGAACAGCAAGTCCCATTACCTCTATAAGTCCAATGTTTTCTTTCTTGATATGATGATACTCAGCATGTGGATGGAATACTCCGAGCGGATGCTCATCAGTGGTGATGTTATTACGGAGAACTAGATCCAGCTCATATACATAGATATCACCATTATCTGCATTTTCTTCTGCTTTTGTATCAGGATAGAAGTACTTTATTTCAGTATCTGTTGTCAACCTGCGCATTCTTGCGATAGGGGTGATAGTGTTATGTGGTTCGCCATCTGTTTCAGCAAATATAAATGAGTTTTTATCTGTGTAACCTCTCCAGCAATTTAGTATATGATCAGCAAGCTTAACAATCCTGTCAATATTTGTTCCCTGGAGTCTTATGGTAGACATAGGCCACTTGATGGTTCCTGCATGGATATCTTCGAAGTATGGAATAGTAAACTCATTTTCATATGGGGCTCTGACCATAGCAAATTCATATCCTCCACCCTGGAAATGGTCGTGGGAGAGTATTGAACCTCCAACGATAGGAAGGTCAGCGTTTGAACCAGCTGTGTAATGAGGGAACATTTCCACAAAGGAAAGAAGCTTCTTCATAGTGGATGCATTTATCTTCATAGGGGTATGCTTCTCGTTGAAGATTATGCAGTGTTCATTGTAGTAAACATACGGACTGTATTGCAGATAATATGGTTCATTATCTAAAGTGATAGGGATAATCCTGTGGTTCTGCCTTGCAGGATGAGAAAAATGCCCTGCATAGCCTTCATTTTCCATGCATAGCAGACAAGAAGGATAACCAGATTTTTTAGCTTTTCCAGCGGCGGCTATATCACGAGGATCCTTTTCAGGCTTGGAAAGGTTAATGGTTATATCAATGTCTCCAAATTCAGTGGAGGTAACCCATTTTT
>CACZRU010000338.1 GCA_902783605.1 uncultured Lachnospiraceae bacterium | reverse complement strand
TTTTTCACTAGACTATTTCATTATAACAGACAAAGCGCAACAAAAGTGCCCGTATAACCGATCATATCTATCTAAATTAATATTCTTGGCATTAATTTTTCTTTATTTTTCTTGGCACTTGATACAATAAGCATAATGTATTAAACTATTGAACTGGACTAATTATTGTTCTAAACTACTATTGTTCCAAAAAATTATTGTTCTAAGCTACTATTTTAAACAACAATAAAAATTTTTATAGAAAGAGGTACCAATATGGCACAATTATGGGGAGGTCGTTTCACTAAGGAAACCGACCAGCTTGTATATAACTTTAATGCTTCAATTTCATTTGATCAGAAGTTCTACAGACAGGACATCAGAGGAAGCATCGCTCATGCCACCATGCTTGGTGAGACAGGAATAATCACAAAAGAAGAAGCCGACAAAATAGTTGAAGGACTAAATGGAATCCTGAATGATGTTGAAGCCGGAACTCTTGAGATTTCTTCAAAATATGAGGATATTCATAGCTTTGTAGAAGCTACTCTTATCGACAGGATCGGTGATACAGGAAAGAAGCTTCACACTGGACGAAGCCGTAATGACCAGGTTGCGCTGGATATGAAGCTTTACACCAGAGATGAGGTTGTAGCTATAAAAGGACTTATAAAAGAGCTTCTGCTCACACTTCATAAGCTTATGAAAGAAAACCTAGACACATATATGCCAGGTTTCACACATTTACAGAAGGCACAGCCAGTTACATTTGCTCATCATGTAGGCGCTTACATGGAAATGTTTAAGAGAGATTATGACAGGCTTTCAGATATATATGACAGAATGAACTACTGTCCTCTTGGAGCCGGAGCACTTGCTGGAACCACATATCCACTGGACAGAGAACTTACAGCTAAGCTTCTTGATTTCTATGGTCCTACTCTCAACAGTATGGATTCAGTTTCTGACAGAGATTATCTAATCGAGCTTCTTAGCGCAATGTCCACAATCTGCATGCACCTTTCAAGATTCTCTGAGGAGATCATCATATGGAATTCAAATGAGTATCAGTTCATTGAGCTTGATGATTCATATAGTACAGGTAGTTCTATCATGCCTCAGAAGAAGAATCCAGATATTGCTGAGCTTGTTCGTGGTAAGACAGGCCGTGTATACGGTGCACTTATATCACTACTCACAACTATGAAGGGAATTCCTCTTGCTTATAACAAGGATATGCAAGAAGATAAAGAGCTCACATTTGATGCTATTGATACTGTAAAGGGATGCATCGCACTGTTCAACGGAATGATCAGTACTATGAGACTTAATAAAGAAAACATGAAAGCCAGCGCAATGAACGGATTCACAAATGCAACTGACGCTGCTGACTATCTAGTTAAAAATGGTGTTCCATTTAGAGATGCTCATGGAATTATCGGAAGACTTGTACTCTACTGCATAGATAACAATAAAGCAATTGACGAACTGACACTAGATGAATTCAAGGAAATCTCTCCTGTATTTAATGAGGATATCTACGATGCCATCAGTCTTGAGACATGTGTTGAGAAGAGAAACACTATCGGTGCTCCTGGACCAGAGGCAATGAAACAGGTAATCGAGATAAATGAGAAGTTTTTAGAAAATATATAAGAAAAAATCACTTCGTATTTTTGAAATTGCTAAAGCAATTTCTTATGAAATAAAATAAAAATCTTCGCTGATGACCGAATAATAATCGGATCAGCGAAGATTTTTTTCTCACCCTATATAAAATACAATAACTGATAAAAGCATCTTTTTGCAATCATCTTGCAATCATCATACATATATTAAATATGCATTAAATATTTTATTATAAAATACTTTATTATTTTACCCAGTATTTAAACTCTTCATCACCAAGTCTGATATTATCATCATTTGAAAGCATTATCTCTACACCTGGCTGTAGCAGCTGTCCATTGATAAACGTATGATTAGTAGATGCATTATCTCTAACATAACATTCACCATTACTTATTCTAAAGATTGCATGCTTTCTGCTGACCTTCTTATTATCAACTATCTGATAATCACAGTTTACAGACTTTCCAACCATAAACTCCTTATGCAGAATAGGAATAAGCTCATTGGTCTTTACCCTTACCAGGTAAGGTACTGGATTGTTGTAGGTTTCTGAAGTTGTCTGTAACTGAGTATCCTCAACAGGTTCCTTAATACCCTTATCCTCATTTATACTCTGCTGCTGCAATGCAAGAACATACTTGTAGAAATCTTCCAGATTGAACATAAGCTTGCTGTCAAGGAAGTTAAGAATATCCTCAACACAATTTACAGAAGCATAACCAGCAAAACGACATTTTTCAATGAACGTCTGAATAAATTCAGTTACATTACAGTCTGCAAATTTTTTGTTAACCGGCATGTATAGAAGCTGAATATCCATCGTAGAAAGCTCAATATACATATAGTGTACATTAAGCAGAAGCTTGTTAAGCGGCATATTATTCTCTGAAAAATATATCAGCTGATTAAGTATATTTGATAGGATTGAAAGAAATTCACCCTTATACAATTCTTTTCTAAGAAACTGTTCCAAAGGAAGTGTTGCCGGCACCTTAAACTGTAATGCACGAACACCATCAATTGCGACACAAGTACATTTGGTACGGTTCCCCACAAACTCGTAGTTGTACATGGTCATCTCATACTGATCAATTGGAACATCCTCTTCCAATTTGAAATTAAGTGTGAATTCGTCGTAGCTCTGATTTAAATTATCTTCCACACCTAAGCCCTCCATACATTATTTTCATATATTTATATACTAACATTTATGTAAATATATTTCAATAATCATTTACCCCATAAAACTTGGATTTATAACAAAGTCATACCAAATCAGGCAATATTGTTTATCAAGTTATGTTAATAAATAAAACTATTAATCGATGTACTCAACACTTGAAAGAAGTTCTTTCTTAACTTCATAAAGTTTTGTTGAAAGATCAAGATAATGGATGTGTGGATTATAGAATCTCTGTTCCTCTTCCCATATCTCATCCTTAAGCTGTTTTTTAACAAACTCCTGGATTTCCTTGAGTGTTGGCTTATTATAAACCAGTTCTCCATCCTTGAAGATAGTAACCTGAAGAGGCTTTACATCAACATTTCTAAACTTCATATTCTTCCATGGCTGCTTAGGATCTACAAATGAGTATGCTTCACTGAAGTCTGGCTCCTCATCTTCAAGTGTAAGAAGATCTGCTATAGCATATCCGGTCTTCTGGCTGTATATACGATACGCCTTTTTCTTACCAGGATTTGTAATCTTCTCAACATTTTCAGAAATCTTAATCTTAGGAACATAAGTGTCACCCTCTTTTACAGCAACCAGCTTATAAACACCACCAAATACAGGATCTGACTTAGATGTAATCATTCTCTCTCCTACACCGTAGGAATTGATTCTAGCGCCCTGTTTGTTAAGAGAATCAATAAGATATTCATCTACGCTGTTAGAAACAACAACAGAACAATCATTTAGGCCTTCTGCATCCAACTGTCTTCTGATAGCCTTTGAGAAATATGCAAGGTCTCCACTATCGATACGGACGCCCTTAAGTCTCTTACCCATTGGTTCAAGCACTTCGTGAGCCACCTTAATGGCATTTGGAAGTCCGCTCTCAAGTATGTCATATGTATCAATAAGAAGTACGCTGTTATCAGGGTAGATTTCAGCATACGCTTTAAATGCTTCGTATTCAGATGGGAAGAACTCAATCCAGCTGTGAGCCATGGTACCAACGGCTGTAACGCCAAACTGCTGATCAGCCATAACAGTAGCTGTTGTGTTTACACCACCAATAAAGCAGGCCCTCGTTCCCCAAACTGCAGCATCTGGTCCCTGTGCTCTTCTTGCACCAAACTCCATAACAACAGCATCTCCGGCAGCCCTTGCAATTCTGCAAGCCTTTGTAGCAATAAGAGACTGGAAGTTAATGCAGATAAGAAGCATAGTCTCAATAAGCTGAGCCTCAATAATAGGAGCAGTCACAGTAACGATAGGAATGTTTGGATAAACTATAGTTCCCTCTGGAACAGCCTCAATAGTACCGGTAAACTTGAAGTTCCTAAGATACTCAAGGAAGCCTTCATCGAACATATTTCTGCCTCTTAAGTACTCAATATCCTCGTCAGTGAACTTAAGCCCCTGAACATAATCAATCAGCATTTCAAGACCAGCACTGATTACGAAGCCCCCCTCATCAGGATTGGTCCTGTAGAACATATCAAACACAGCTATTTTGTCCTTATTTCCGGTGACAAAATACCCATTTGCCATAGTCAGCTCATAATAATCCATAAGCATTGTTAAATTTCTCATAACTTTTTTTTACCTTCCTTTTTTATTATACTAAAGATCCTTCGCATCGCTCAGGATGACATGTGTAAAATGAATCGTCCCCATTCACACATTATATTATAAATATTTATTTAATATTTATTTTCTGCTGTCTCTCTTTCTGAGTCTTGAATCAAGTATCTTCTTACGGATACGAAGGTTCACAGGTGTAATCTCAAGAAGTTCGTCTGTATCCAGGAAGTCAAGACTCTGCTCAAGAGAAAGCTGTTTTGGCGGAACAAGCTTAAGCGCCTCATCAGCACCTGAGGATCTTGTATTGGTGAGGTGCTTTGTCTTACAAACATTTACCTCAATATCCTCAGAACGACCTGTCTCACCAACTACCATTCCGGCATAAACATCAACACCGGAGCCAATGAATAGTGTACCCCTTTCCTGAGCATTAAACAAGCCATAAGTTACAGAAGTACCTGCTTCAAAAGCAATAAGACTACCATTTGAACGGTAACTCATATCACCCTTATAATAATCATATCCATCGAAAATGGTATTTATAACTCCATTTCCCTTTGTTGCTGTAAGGAAATCACCACGGAAACCTATCAGTCCACGAGAAGGAATCCTAAACTCTAGTCTAGTATTTCCACTATTTACAGTAGCCATTCCAATCAGCTCACCCTTACGAGTACTGAGCATATTGATAACAGTACCGGCAAACTCTTCTGGAACATCTATCACAGCCATCTCATAAGGTTCTTCCTTCTTACCAAGCTCATTTGTCTTGTAGATAACCTCAGCCTTACTTACGGCGAACTCATATCCCTCTCTTCTCATATTCTCAATAAGAACAGAAAGATGAAGCTCACCACGACCAGAAACCTTGAAGCAGTCTGTTGACTCTGTGTCTTCAACCCTAAGAGAAACATCTGTATTCAGCTCTCTATATAATCTGTCTCTTATCTGACGGCTGGTTACGAATTTACCTTCCTTACCTGCAAGAGGCGAATCATTTACAAGGAAGTTCATTGAAATTGTAGGCTCAGTAATCTTCTGAAATGGAATTGCATCCGGCTGGTCTACAGCACAGATTGTATCACCTATCTTAAGATCCGCTATACCAGATACAGCAACGATAGAACCGACTGTAGCTTCATTTACATCAACCTTTGAAAGGCCGTCATATTCATAGAGCTTAGAAATCTTAACCTTTTCCTTACGATCTGGCTCATGGTGATTAACGATAAGAGCTTCCTGGTTTACCTTGATAGAACCATTGTCCACCTTACCTACACCGATACGGCCTGTATATTCATTATAATCAATTGTACTGATAAGAATCTGAGTTCCTCTTTCAGGATCACCCTCTGGAGCAGGAATAGAATTAATGATAGTCTCAAACAGAGGCTTCATATCTGTTCCTCTTTCATCAGCACTATAAGAAGCAACACCATCTCTAGCTGATGCATAAACAAATGGACAATCCAGCTGTTCTTCACTTGCATCCAGGTCAAGGAGAAGTTCAAGCACCTCTTCCTCAACAGCCTCTGGTCTGGCATCAGGTCTGTCTATTTTATTAACACATACGATAACAGAAAGATTAAGTGCCAGTGCCTTCTGAAGAACGAATCTAGTCTGAGGCATAGGACCTTCAAATGCATCAACAACAAGGATAACTCCGTTAACCATCTTAAGCACTCGCTCAACCTCTCCACCGAAATCTGCATGTCCAGGTGTATCAATGATATTTATCTTGATGCCATTGTAGGAAACGGCTGTATTTTTTGAAAGGATTGTGATACCTCTTTCTCTCTCGATATCATTTGAATCCATTACTCTCTCTGCCACTTCCTGATTCTCACGGAAAACACCGCTCTGACGAAGAAGTCCGTCTACAAGAGTTGTCTTACCATGATCTACATGGGCAATAATAGCTACATTTCTGATGTCTTCTCTTACCATAACTTTTCTTTTCTCCTAATATTACATAATTCTAAACAAACCTTATCAATTTATAAATATATAAATTGCTTTAGCAATTGTCTATGATTGAATAAGATTCTTCGCTTCGCTCAGAATGACAAACAACCTATTATTTATTCATCACCTGCTTCCATATGCTTTCACATTTGACCTGCTCAGTTCATGTTTATTCTTATCAACCTGTGCAACACAGAACTGATCGCCTACATCCGGCATTTTTTTAACATCGTCTGGCAATATCATAAGTGTATTATTATCGACAAATAGGGTATTTTGTCGATCATCATTAATTAGTATGGTTGAGAATTCTGTGAAATTCTCACCTTTAATTGTAATACTATTTTTAAATGCGTTATATGAAATCTTATCTACTGTTATATCATAAAGCCCAAGCCTCATATC
>CACZRU010000337.1 GCA_902783605.1 uncultured Lachnospiraceae bacterium | reverse complement strand
GAGCTTCAGACAATGTTTTACTTGTAGAGGATACAATGACAAGTGTAAGCATTGCTAAAGTTGACATCGCTGATGGACAGGAAGTGGCTGGTGCTCATATTCAGATACTTGATGAGAGTGGTGCGGTAGTAAAAGATAAAAATGGTAATAATCTCGAGTGGGATTCTACAGATACTGCTAAGGAGATAAAGGGTCTTAAAACTGGTGTAACATATACACTTAGAGAGACTGTTGCGCCGGATGGATATGCCGTTACAACAGATACTACATTTAAGCTTAAGGAAGATGGTACAATTGATAAAGATAGTACAACTACAACAGTTAGAGCTGCGGATGATGTTCTTCTTGTAGAAGATGCGATGACTAGTGTTAAAATATCTAAGGTAGATGTTACAACTGAAAAAGAGCTTGATGGTGCTCATATCCAGATACTTGATGAAAATGGAAATATAGTAAAAGACAATAGTGGAAATAACATCGAATGGATATCCACAACCACACCTCATGAGGTAGTTGGTCTTAAGACTGGAGTTACATATACTCTTAGAGAAACAGTTGCTCCGGATGGTTATCAGATTACAACAGATACTACATTTACTTTGGATAAGTATGGTAAAGTTGATGCTTCAAAGACTACCACAACTCAGAATGCCAGTGGAGTGCTTCTTGTAGAAGACTGGCCACAGGGTACTATCGTTCTTAACAAGGTTGGCCTTGTGAATGAAGAGTGCTCAGATCAGCCGAATTCAGCAGTTCCTCTTAAGGGTGTTGAATTTACTCTGGAAATGGCAGGTAATGCATCGTTTAATCCTATTACTAAAGTGACTGACGAAAATGGTATAGTTTCATTTGCTAATCTAAATGCAGGAACATATAACATCACTGAAACCAAGACTATTGGCGAATACGAAATAGATACAACAACATATACTGCAAAAATTGATGCAAAGGGTAATTATTCAGGTCTTAAGGATGCAGATGGAAAGGCAGTAGAAGGTAATAAGCTTACAAATGACCTTACCCGTGGAGATATCGAATTTGTTAAGGTAAATCTTGATAAGCCTGATGAGGTTCTTCCAGGTTCAACATATGGTCTTTATGCTTCAAAGGGTGAAATTTACTCGAGAACAGGTAAAACGCTTGGAGCAGGAGAATCAAAGGATGAGCTGATTAAGATAGCTGAAGAAACAACTGATTCTGCTGGTAAGATTAAGTTTAGTGGCGTACTTACAAATGTTGAATATACAGTTCAGGAAGAGATTGCTCCTGATGGATTCTATGTATCAGAAAAGCCAATGAAACTTAAGCTTACAAAGAATAGTAATAATACAGTTCAGATGTCACTGGTAGATGATGGTGATGGAACTGTTAAGCTTGATGCAAATGGAAATATTACATGGCTTGAACCTGTTGTAAAAGTGAGCTTCCTAAAGACAGACGAAGGTGGAAAGCCACTTGCTGGTGCTAAACTTAAAGTCGTTGATGAAAATGGTAAGGATGTTATCAGCTGGACTTCGACTACATCAGCTTACGAAGTTACTGGTACAATAATATCCGGTAAGTCCTATAAACTGGTTGAAACAGAGGCACCTTCAGGCTATGAGGTTGCAGATCCTGTCAGCTTCAAGGTTTCACTTAAAGCAGGTGAAAAGGGAGCAGATGTAATAAAGGTTGTTATGCAGGATGTAAAGATTCCAACAAAGTCAGAAAATCCTACAACTCCAACTACAACTCCAGGTACTAATAAGGGCTCAGATAACAGTTCTAGTGATGATAAGCAGCCATCGGCTTCTACACCAGGTACAACACCTAGTACAACACCAAATGCACCTGGAAACCCGGCTAAGTCAAGTACTTCAGTTGATACAGGTGATTCAAATCCAATAATTCCTATAGCAATTGTTTTAGGAATAGCATTAATTGGTATAATTATCGTTCTAATCATCAAGAAGAGAGAAAAGTAAGTTTTATAAGCCTTGTCAGAGTTTTACTTTGACAAGGCTTTGTTATATCTATATAATTATCCATTGTTATGCTGATATAAAAGTGAGAGGAATCAGGCTTTATAAGGTTCCTCCTTTTGTTTTTGAAAATATAAATAGAAAAAAATAATGAATGAAAATAAAAAGAACAATTCAATAAGAAATTCTCTTCTTTTGTTTCTAACTGCTTTTATCTGGGGAACATCATTTGTAGCTCAGTCTGCAGGTATGGAATATATAGGTCCATTTACCTTCAGTGTAGTGAGATATATAATGGGTGGACTGGTTTTGATACCGGTTATTATTATAATAAGACGGAAACAGGAAAAGCCAGCTGATTTAAAGTTATCAATTAAATATGGTATTGGATGTGGAATTATTCTATGTGCAGCCAGCAATTTTCAGCAGATGGCAATGCTTAGGGCTTCTGCAGGAAAGGCGGGGTTTATAACGGCTTTATATATCATATTGGTTCCGATACTAGGGATATTTTTAAAGAGGAAAACGACTCCTATTATTTGGCTTTGTGTTATTCTTGCAATTGTTGGACTTTACTTTTTATGTATAGGAAGGGATAGAGCATATTCCTTTGAAATATCTGATATTCAACTTTTAATATGTTCTCTTATATTTTCGATTCATATTCTATTTATAGATAATGCAAACGAGAAGGGCGTTGACGGAGTTGTGATGTCCAGTACTCAGTTCCTAACGGCGGCGTTAATCAGTGCGTTTTTTGTATATCCAATTGATGGTGCTGTTTATAATATGGCGCCAACCTTTGAACTTATAAAATCAGCACTGCCAGCGCTTTGTTATTCCGGGCTTATGGCTTGCGGGGTAGCATATACCCTGCAGATTGTTGGGCAGAAGGATGTTAATCCAACTGTTGCGTCTCTAATCATGAGTCTTGAATCTGTTGTATCAGCATTGTCTGGATTTGTTGTACTTGGACAGAAATTAACAGTAGACGAAGTGATTGGTTGTGTTATAATGTTCGTGGCTATAATCTTAGCTGAGATACCTATGCCGCAAAAAATAAGTTTTAATCGTAATACTAATATAAAAAATATGTAATAGAACTAAAGCAGATTATTTAAAATAAATCAATAAACATTAATAAATCAATATATATACTAATAAGGAAAAAATATGTCTCATTTAGATCAGAGTAAAATCAGAAATTTTTGTATCATAGCACATATCGATCATGGTAAATCTACTCTTGCTGACCGTATTATTGAAGTAACAGGTACCTTGACTGAAAGGGAGATGCAGGAACAGGTTCTTGACAATATGGATATTGAGAGAGAACGAGGAATCACAATCAAGTCTCAGTCTGTCCGTATTATATATAAGGCTAAGGATGGTGAAGAGTATATTCTTAATCTTATAGATACTCCTGGTCATGTGGATTTTAACTATGAAGTTTCGCGTGCGCTTGCTGCATGTGAAGGTGCAGTTCTTGTAGTAGATGCAGCTCAGGGCGTGGAAGCACAGACTCTGGCTAATGTTTATATGGCTATAGATCATGACCTTGAAGTGTTCCCTGTAATTAATAAGATAGATCTTCCTTCCGCTGATCCTGAACGAGTAATTAAGGAAATAGAGGATGTTATTGGAATTATTGCAGAAGATGCACCTCAGATATCTGCTAAAAATGGAATTAACATTGAGTCTGTTCTTGAATCTATTGTAGAAAAGATTCCTGCACCAACAGGAGATAATGATAAACCATTTAAAGCACTTATCTTTGATAGTCTTTATGATTCTTATAAAGGAGTTATTATTTTCTGCCGTGTATTTGATGGCTTTGTTAAGAAAGGCTCCCGTATTCATATGATGCAGACTGGTGCTGAGGCCGAGGTTGTTGAGGTTGGTATATTTGGTGCCGGACAATTTATCCCACAGGATGAGATAAGTGCCGGTATGGTTGGATATATTACGGCGTCACTTAAAAATGTAAGAGATACTGAGGTTGGTGATACTGTTACAGATGCAAATAATATGTGTGATGAAGCACTTCCTGGATATAAGAAAGCTCGACCAATGGTTTTCTGTGGTATCTATCCCGAAGACGGAGCTAAGTATCAGGAGCTTAAGGATGCACTTGAGAAGCTGCAGTTAAATGATGCATCTCTTTCTTATGAACCTGAAACCAGTGTGGCTCTTGGATTTGGATTCAGATGTGGCTTCCTTGGCTTATTACATTTAGAGGTTATTCAGGAAAGACTTCAGAGAGAATATAATCTGGATATTATTACAACTGCTCCTTCAGTTGTTTACAAGATACATAAGACAGATGGTACAGTTATTGAACTTACTAATCCAACAAATATGCCTGATCCTTCCGAGATTGAATATATGGAAGAGCCTATTGTTGATGCGGAGATAATGACTACTCCTGATTACACAGGTTCTATTATGAAGCTTTGTCAGGAAAGACGAGGCGTATATAAGAGCATGGAATACCTTGAGGAAACTAGAGTTCTTCTGAAGTATGAGATGCCACTTAATGAAATAATATATGATTTCTTTGATGCTCTTAAGTCCAGATCCAGAGGATATGCTTCATTTGATTATGAACTTAAGGGATATGCCAGATCAACACTGGTTAAGCTGGATATCCTTATTAATAGAGAAGGGATTGATGCTCTTTCATTTATCGTATTCAAGGATTCTGCTTACGAAAGAGGCAGAAAGATGTGTGAGAAGCTGAAGAAAGAGATTCCTAGACAGCTTTTTGAGATTCCTATTCAGGCTGCTATTGGAAGTAAAGTTATTGCCCGTGAGACTATCAAGGCTCTTCGTAAAGATGTTCTTGCAAAATGCTACGGTGGCGATATATCTCGTAAGAAAAAGCTTCTTGAAAAACAGAAGGAAGGTAAAAAGAGGATGCGCCAGGTTGGTTCAGTAGATGTGCCACAGGCCGCATTTACTGCAGTCCTAAAACTTGATGATGAAGACTAATGTGATACTTACTCATTGGTCTCTTGATACGAAAGGTCACATTATTATATTATGAAAAAACCACTTAGCATATATGTTCATATACCATTCTGCAAGCATAAATGTATGTATTGTGATTTTCTTTCATTTGATAATCAAACTAATTCAAAGAAGATTCAATATATAAATGCTCTTATGAGCGAGATTAGAATGTATAAGCCATTTGCAGATAGATATTCTGTAAAAACTATTTATATTGGTGGTGGAACGCCTTCAACATTAGATGAGGCAATGATAGGAAATGTGCTTAATACGATAAAACACATATTTAAGGTTGACCGTTTTCCTGAAATAACCATTGAGGTGAATCCAGGAACTATAAAATATACAGATTTATTGGCATATCGTGAATATGGAATTAATCGTCTATCGATAGGTCTTCAGTCTGCAGATGATGAAATTTTGAAACTTATAGGACGTATTCATAATTACGATGAGTTTGTTGAAGGTTTTGAGGCTGCAAGAAGGGCTGGTTTTGAAAATATAAGTGTTGATGCTATGAGTGGTCTGCCAGGACAGGATATGCATACTATGGTCGATACTCTTACAAGAATTGCTGAGTTAGGGCCAGAGCATGTTTCTGTATATTCTCTTCAAGTTGAGAAGGGAACACAGTTAAGTCAGAGACCGGATATTCTCGATATGCTTCCTGATGAAAACACTGACAGACATATGTATCACATGACTAAAAAGGTTCTTCGTGGTGCAGGATATAATAGATATGAAATATCTAATTACTCAAAACCAGGATATGAGAGCCGTCACAACATGGTTTACTGGACTGGTGGTCAGTATATCGGTCTTGGTATTGGCGCAGCTTCATATTTTAAGGGTGAGAGATTTAATAATATCAAAAATATGGATGACTATATTGAAATCTGTGAAGATATAAGAGAAGAACTTACTAAAGATACAGATAGAGTAAGACTTTATGAATCTGCTGCTTCAATTCTTAGAAAAGATGTTCAGACCATATATATTGAATCACGTATGGAAGAGTTTATGTATCTGGGACTCCGTATGATAAATGGAATTAGTCGTCAGGAGTTTCAGGATAGATTTAGCAGAGATGTATTCGAAATTTATGGAGATGTTATTAATAAATATGCTGAGCAGGGATTTATAGCTGTAGATGATAACAGGGTACGACTTACAGATCGAGGAATCGATGTAAGTAACTATATCTTAGCTGATTTTATACTGGATAAATGATATTTTCATACAATTAAAACAAAAATCTCCTTATTGCAAAAAATAAGGAGATTTTTTTGTTGTTTTTTCATATATTTCCTTGACATTGATAGTACAGTGGTGTAAATTAATAAGAGTGATTAGCACTCTGTTTATTTGAGTGCTAACAATCAAAAACTAAATATATGACAATATAAAGGGTGGTGATTATATGGAGCAGGATTTAGAATATGATCTTGATACCAGAAAACAGACCATCCTCAGAGCAATCATTTCCAATTATCTGGAAACAGGAGAGCCGGTTGGATCTAGAACAATATCAAAACTTCCGGACTTAAGTCTCAGTTCAGCTACTATAAGAAATGAGATGGCGGATCTTGAAGAACTTGGTTACCTGGTTCAGCCACATACCTCAGCTGGTAGAATTCCAACAGACAAAGGCTATAGGTTTTATGTAGATAAGGTTATGTCTGAAAAGGAAGAAAGTGAAGAAAAACAAGGGGCTCTTCTTGAAAGGGTTGATAAGCTTGAAGCGCTACTGATACAAGTTGCAAAGGTTCTTGCATATAATACTCAGTATGCAACTATGGTAACAACGCCGATGCTTCGAAATAAGCAAGTAAAATTCATACAACTTTCTCAGGTTGATGAAGAAAGACTTGTGGCAGTAATTGTAGTAGGTGATAACATAGCTAAGAATAAGCTTATCAAAGTATCCAGGCCGCTAGTTAATGAAGAAGTGCTTAAGTTCAATATACTTCTTAATACATTTCTTCAAGGCGTTTCAGTAGACAATATTAACCTTGAGTTGATGCAGACTATGAAACAGCAGGCTGGAGATTATGCAGATATTCTTGAAAG
>CACZRU010000336.1 GCA_902783605.1 uncultured Lachnospiraceae bacterium | reverse complement strand
TGGCAGCCTTCAACTGCTTCTAGTGACTTGATCGTAAATTTATCAGCATTCATAATACATCCTCCTTTCGTCTTGTTAGCACTCTCGCTTGGTGAGTGCTAATTCATTTGAATATGTTATACCACCGTTCTACCACCCTTGTCAAGAGGCAAGTGAAAATGGAACTATTGAATGTAAATGGTGACAAATCCAAAATGCACCAAAAAAGACAGGTCCAAACTGCACACATTTATATGTACTATTCGAACCTGTCTCATTAACTTTTTTTATTCGCCTATTTTTGCTGATAGTAAAGATCTATTACATCTCTAATACATCATCTGCATATATTTTTAAGTATAACTAAATCAATTTTGTTCCACAATTTGAACAGAACTTTGCACCATTAGTTGGTGTTCCACACTCTGGACAGAACTTAGGAGCTGTGCCTGTGCCAGCTGGAGTTGCCTGCTGAGGTGCAATCTGCTGCTGAACCGGCTGAGCCTGCTGGACTGGCTGAGCCTGCTGTTGCTGCTGTCCACCAAAGTTCATTCCACCCATCATCTGGCTCGCTATTGAAGCACCCATCATCATTTCAGCCATACCAGCCATTGTTGAGTTACCACCATTTACCTTACCGGCTGCCATACCATCTACCATTGTCATCTGGTTATACTTATCTACATCTGTAACCATTGACTGAGCGGCAGCTGTATTAATCTTAGCCTGAATCTCTTCTGGATAGTTAAATGAATTAATACTGAAGCCAGTTACAGATATACCATCCTTGCTGATTTCCATATCCAGGTCTTCCTGAACGCCCTTAGAAATATCATATGAATTTGCCTGAAGGTTGAACATGTCCTTTCCTTCTTTTGCAATCCACTTCATAAGAAGCTGATCAAGTATAGTTGTTATACGAAGCTTTACATCCTCGATTGAGTAAGACTGCTTAACACCGGCAACCTTATCAATAAGTGTCATATAATCAGAAACCTTAACATTTGCTGTACCATTTGCTCTTACTGGCATTCCGCCTGGAAGACTTGGATGCTGCAGCATGATAGGTCCTTTAGTTCCCCACTTAATAGTAAACTCTTTTGTATTTACGAAGAGAACTTCTGCTCTCATTCCTGAATTGAAGCCAAATTTAAATCCCTTAAGGGTTGAAAGGAATGGGATAATCTGTGACTCAATATCATAGTCTCCCTCGTTCTCAAATACACCTTCAACCTTACCCTGGAACATGAAGATAGCATCCTGTCCTGGACGGATTATAAGGCGAGATCCCTTCTTAATTTCCTTGTTGGTCCATTTCCAGAAGATGAGATTCTCATCATACTCTTCCCACTCAACTACATTTGCAAATTGATTTGATAGTATACCCATACATACCTCCATTAATTATTTATTGTATATCAATAAGCCCATCGTTTGAGCCATTATCATCTGAATCATTATTATCTGAATTATTATTATTTGCATTATTATCTGCATATGAACTGGACAAATCAGTTGTGTTTATATCACCCATATCGTCATATTTTGAAGCAAGCCGTTCAACCTCGCTGAAATCCTGAGTCGCCGCACCTCTACTAGAGCCTTTTTCCAGTTCCGCCATTGCATTTGCTCTATCTAGTGCATAGTCGGCTTTTTCATTCATTCTGCTAAACATCTCATCCGGACTTCCAGAGCCAGCCTTTGCAGCCATATTATTCATTCTCTGCTGAGCATTTGCTGCTTCCATCTTATTCTTAATCTCGTTAAGTTTAGATTCCAGGGTGGAAATGTCACCGCTGAGCTTGTCATTCATCTGCACAAGACTATCCATATTAGCCTTCGACTGCTCGAACTTCTGGCTGAGAGCAAGTCCTTCTTCTTTAACTTTATCAAGCTTTCCTTCAAAAATTCTGGCATCGGATGAATTACCATTTTCAAGAGATTTCTCAATATACCTCTGCAGTTTTTCCTGTTCAGAAAGGTTATCATCAACAGCCCTCTTAGCTCTCTGGTACTCTGTCTTAAGAGCATTAGTCTCAGCCATTACCTGTCCAAGATCACTTCTCAGCTGATTAAGATATTTCTCTATAGTTTTTTCAGGATGTTTGTCCTCATTATTGAAAATGGCATGTATGTTTGATGCCATTATATCCTTAAATCTTCCTAATATGCCCATATTTTAACCTCTCGACCACATATAACAAAATGCCTGTGTTCTCGCCGCAAATCTCTCTGTTTTTAGAAGCTCACGCACTTCTTCCCTAGTATACCACGACGCCTCTATCTCTTCAAATGAAGAATCGCTTCTCCTTATCTCTCCATCGCATTTCCCTACAACGCAGACATTCATCTCATTTGAAAATCCAACTGCACTGTAACTGAGCCCAATTATGTCATCAATGGAAATGAGTTCCAGCCCTGTTTCTTCTCTAAGTTCTCTGGCTGCTGCTGTCTCTGCATCTTCTCCTGGATCAATAAGTCCAGCAGGGAAGTTGTATACCCACATTCCAGCCGCCATTCGAAACTCCTTATTGAGAAGAATTCTATCTCCATCAGGACTGGTCAGTATCAGTACTACTGCATCAGGATCACTTCCGTGAAGTTCTTCAAAAGAATTTATATCTTTTTTTCGGCTTATTATCTCGTAGTTCTTATCCTGTCCATCCTCTGTTTTGTACTGAATGTCGTAGCGAGTGATGAATCGACCCTCTTCACCCTTTTTTATACCCACAAATTGCATGTTATGCTTTTCCTTTTATATGTTGTCATTAATCTTATTCCTGTACTCTTTTGGAGTCACCCTCTTCACCTTCTTAAACACACTGATAAAATAGCTGTGTGATGAAAATGAAAGATCTGTTGCTATTTCTATGCTGGACTTATCTGTATAACTGAGAAGCCAGCACGCCTCTTCAATCTTTTCATTTCTTATATATTCACTAACTGTACATCTCATCTCTTTTTTGAAAAGCTTAGAGAGATAAGTCTCATTTAGTCCTACCACCTCTGCAAGTTCAGAAACCGTTACATTGTCATGAATGTGGCTTCTGATATAATTCACGCACTCCTTAATCTGCTTGGATGAAGCGTTCTGGAATGTATTTTCATTCATATATTTAGTAAAATGATTCACCATCTCCCATTGAAGATTCAAAACCTCCTCAACCGTTGGGGCCGTATCCGCCTTCTTTATGTATGCATCGCTAAGCTTAAATGCTACATCTTCTGGCATTCCTCGTCTTATACATACTCTGGTCACCACCGCAGTCATTGATACCATATGTAAAAGTGCATTCCTGAGAGGATTGTCTGAAAGTATACCTCTTTCTGGTGCATTTGCCTTTGGCCCACTGTCCCAGGCAATCTTTACTTCCTCAAGTTTTCCGTCAGCGATCAAATTATAAAATGCCATCTCATTTACGTATGTTGGATGCTTGATCTCACTTTCCCTCTCAGAGAAAAGTATTTCTGTTATGTCCTTTTTTATGTCTGACATATATTTACCCCCCTATTTAGTCACATATGATAGTTTATGTAATTAGTATTTTTAAAAGAAATCAAAAATTTGATACAATTCACTCTTTTTTTGTAGAATTGAAGATTAAAAATGACTATACTAAGTTCAACAATTAGTTAAGCCCCCTGTTTAAGAAGATACAATCTTCTTAAATCATATAAATACTTTTAACCTTCACTAATGGTAAAAGGATGGATTCGCAAGGATCTGTCCTTTTATCTTTTTATATTCAGGTATAATAAATTATTATACATTAGAGCTGACAGATTATGCAAGTTAGAGTTTTCATTTTATCATAGCCATTTACCAAAGCTATTTTATCAAAATCACTTCATCAAAATCGCTTTATCAAAATCACTTTATCAAAGTATCACTGTAAATGAGATCACAGGCTTTTTATAATTCACACTTATTTTCCCCTTAAACATCCTGACAAGACTTTCTGCCATGGAAAGACCGATTCCATATCCCTGTTTTTCACTATTATGGGATTTATCTTCTCTGTAAAATCTTTCAAAGAATTGTTTATAATCAACCCCCTCTCCTGCAGCATAATCATTTGAAACTATGAACATAGCGTTCTTTCCTTTTTTAGAAAGACTCACATCAACTGTACCATTTTCATCGCAGTACTTTACTGCATTATCCATGAGAATATTAACCAGCTCTCTCAGTCCTTTCTGATCGGCCTGAACATGAATATCATCAGCTATATCTGTTTTCAGTGTGATGCCCTGCGTCTCTGCTATGGATTTAAAAGACTCCATTACACTTTTCGTCTCTGCAGACATATCAACATCCGACAGTACAATATCCTGCTTTTCTTCAAGACGGGATAGAACTACCAGCTGTGAGATAAGTTCAGACAGGCGGCTCACCTGCTTCACCGTGCTGTCAGTCCATTCACTCTTTCCATTTATCATCTCTATAACTTCGGTATTTGCCGAAATAACAGCCAGCGGAGTCTTCAGCTCATGACTTGCATTTGTAATAAACTCCTTCTGTGCTTCAGAATTCTTTATATACGGATACACAACTCTTCTGGCAAAAATAGAAAGGATTAGTATCACAAAAAGCATACTGAGAATACCAATGTAAATTGAAAATCTCATAAGATAGTTAACCGTTGATACGCTTCTGGTGCAGTCCATAATTGTAAGCTTCACCATGTCTCCCATTGGAGTCTTTAGGTATGCGTAGCTGAGATTGTCATAGATAAATATACCTCTCACAGAATCTCTGCTGACAGCATATGCGATGAAGTCAGAAATCTCAGAATCCTCTATAGCTGCAATATGTTCAGCATTGAAATCCACGATATTTCCAGAACTATCCACCATGACCGTAATGTATCTGGTGTCATACTGTGTTTCTGGAGTAATCTCCTTATTCTTCATCTTTTCAATCTCTTCGGTTTTGAGAATCGTGTCACTGTTTTTAGAGATAAAATCCAGCCTCGTGTAAATATCAGAGATAGCATTTCGATAGGTTATAAGGTTGATAGAACCAAGCACGATAACAAGCACTATCAAAACTGATAGTGTGGCAATGCCTATAAATTTAAGTCGAAGTTTTCTAAACATGTTATCTTGTCTCCTATTAGTCTACCAATATTAGTCTACGAAACCAATCACTTAGTTACTGAATTAAATCAAGAATGAAGGACCCACCCTTCTGACCCCTTATTTCAACATCTGCCGCGATAGATTTCAGCTTGTTGCGAAGGTAAGAAATGTAAATCCATACAACATCCGTACTATTTGAAATATCTGTTGAATTATCTGTTGAATTGCCTGTTGAACCGTCTGTGTTTGGGGCTTGATAAACAGATTCTTTCTTATCAGTTTTTATTTTCCACACATGACTATATATTTCTTCTGTGGTAAAGCTCTTATTAGGATTCAGCATCAGGAACTCCATAAGACTAGCTTCCATGCCCGCCAGACGGACAGAATTTTCTGACACCAATTCCTGTCCTGAAATATCAAGAGTAACTGAACCAAATGTAAGTTTCTTTGGAGTGTATGCGTTACTTCTTCTCGTCAGAGATCTTATTCGTGCAAGAAGTTCAACCATTACAAATGGTTTCGTCAGATAATCATCTGCTCCGGCATCCAGTCCACTTACCTTGTCATTCATTTCCGACTTTGCAGTAAGCAGGAGAACCGGTGTCATATCTCCCGAATTCCTGATAATCCCAAGCGCTGTTATGCCATCCATTTTGGGCATCATAATATCAAAAACCATGCAGTCAAATGCATCTTCCTTTGCAGCCTCCACTGCTGCCTCTCCGTCATAAACCGGAGTAACTGTATATCCGTTATGTTCAAGAACTGCCACTAAAGCACGGGACAGATCCTTCTCATCTTCTGCAAGTAATATATTCATAATAATCCTTTCTAAACATCTACTTATTATTAATCAATTCCCTAATTGTCTGCATTGATAGATCGCAGGATGCAAGCTCATCCGCAACTCTTTTCAGTTCCCCCACAAGCAGTTCCTGATTGGGGATATCCTTCTTATACTTCATCTTATGCTCAAGAGCCGCCCATGTATCCATCGCAATGGTTCTTATCTGTAACTCCACATAATAAATCCCTGGAATTCTTCCAAGCACATCCTTCTCTACTGTATGAACAGCAAGAATCATATGATAGCTCCTATATCCATTTGATTTTGCATGCCTGATATAATCCTTCTCTTCAACTATCTCACAATTATTAAATGTCCTTATATGCTCAACAATGTTATATACATCATCTACAAAGGAGCAGACTATTCTGATGCCAATTGCATCTGTAAGCGTTGCAAGGGCTGAATTCTCATTTTCAGGAAGTCCCTTACGACGGCATTTCTCACGCATACTTTCATCTGTTTTTATACGGGCCAATAAATGCTCATATGCATTGTCACCCGTTTCAAACTGAACCAGATTCTGATAATTCTTAAGCCTGTTTTCTATATCTTCCATAACCTTTTTCAAGGTTGATTCATATTCTCCATAAATACTCATACTATATCCTCGATTTAAAAAGCTTATATCTCAAAATACTAATCTTCTCTGTCATCAGAGTAGTATCATTAATCTTAATACATGCTTAGTATACCATATATAGCTTAAATGAACCTGAAAAAAAGAAAACCTTCAGCATTTCTACTGATGGTTTTCTTATTATAAATTTCTTTTTATAAATCTCTTTTTATTTTTACGTTTTTTTAATTTCTTTATTATAACTATTTTTTTCCTGCCTGTCACTCATCCTGATCAGTTTCTGGCATCATCTCATAATAGATTTTTTTCAATATGTCGTTAAACATTTTAAACTCTTCTTCTGAGAGTTCATTTTTTAATCTGTCCTCAACTATATCCAGATACTTCTCATTTATGTTGTAATACTTATAGAATTTATCAGTTACATCAAGATAAAATTCCCTCTTATCTGTATCGGATTGAACCTTCTGAAGGTAGCCCTTCTTAATAAGAGAATTCACCTTGTATGTCGCATTTGGAGATGATATACCAATATAGTTTGCAAACTCCTGAATGGTAGGTTTTCCAAGACTATGGATAATCTCAACGCAGTAAACCTCAGTAGTTGTTAGTGACAGCTCTCTGGCGTTTATTCGTTGAAACACCTCTCTATAGTAATGAACTCTGAACTTCGCATACAACTCCGATAGAGGATTTCTCTCCAGCCTTTCAGCAGATGAAAGCTGACCGATATTTTCAGAAACAGAACTCATTTTCTCATCTCCTATTCTTTCTATAAAATCTTACTGCTTATCCCTTATTGCTTATACTTTATTGCTTATCTCCTATTGCAAATGAAATCTCTGCCTGACAAGCAACCTTGCCGTCAACCTTAGCAACGCCCTTACCAAAACCAAGAGGACCTCTTCTCTCAGTGATCTCACATCTAAGCTCCAGAACATCACCTGGCTTAACCTGCTTACGGAATCTTGCA
>CACZRU010000335.1 GCA_902783605.1 uncultured Lachnospiraceae bacterium | reverse complement strand
GTAAGGCCTTTTATTGTGCCGGAGGAAAGATAGAGATTTAATTCTCTTTCATTTGACAGTATTATTTCTTCCTTCTGTCTGTAAAACTTCAATCGTATGTCTTTCTTCAGGCCTTTTCTCTCATAACGAAGGTACTCGACGCTTGGATCCAACAACTTTAGAAGACTTGCTGGAAATACAGCTTCTACTTCAAGTCTGTTATCGTCCGTAATATCAGACAGATCCTTGTAGTCAATTCTGCATGAATGCTCCTTATTATAGGCGATCATAATGCTTATGTCGTCTCTGAGATATGCTTCGTTATTATCTCTGCTCACTTCAGAGTCATATTTCGTGAAATCAAAGAGAGCCTTCTTGTATTTCACTTTTTTTGAAGACTTTGACTTCAAGGTTTCATCCAGAATAACATATCTTCTTTCCTTGCTGCTCTTGTCTACTCCTATTTCTACAGTCAGATCATTTATATTTCCATCATCATAAAAGAAGACTTCTAATATCAATCTGTCTTCATCATTCATAATTGCCAGCACATCTCTTACACCAGCATTATTGATCTGATTTGCCGAAAGCAGATTCAATACGAAAGAAACCATGTTAAGAACAATCGTCTTTCCAGACGCATTGATCCCGATAAGTGCGATCACATTATTCTGGTATATATTTGAAAACAGAGAAGTCATCTGATCTCTGTCTTCATCACTAACTCTCTGCGAAGCAATAAAATCTATCGTTTCGCTTTCCTTAAAAAGAGGGTATCCGGAACAAACTATTCTTAAAAGCCTCATATCCAACCTCGCTTTACTTTATTTACGTATTAGACGTAATTATTAATCTATATTCTACTTGTATTGTCCATCAATATCAAGCAATAATTACGTGATTCCAGTAAATAATCACCAAATAAAAAATAATCACTTTGTCGTAAAGTGTGCTGTCATCCCCCTATGATGTAACACCACTTTATATTTACGCACAAAATATAGCCTGCAACTAACACTCATTCATACATCACATCCGGATTGATGCAACAACTCACAATTCTTGTAATTAAATCATAGCGTTATAAATGCTAACTGTCAGTTAACTCGTGGTTGATAAAGATGTATGTATGAAATGCTTTTGAATTTTTTATGGTTTTTTACGTTTTGGTGTTTATCTACAATATAGATCACGTTGAAAATCTGCATAAGCTCGTTGAATACTCGTCCGGTCTTTATGAATTGTTTACTGTCGATTTCTACAAGATGATAGTATAATAATTAACAGTGATATTGTTTTCGGATAGCTAAGTAAATTTTAGGCGAGGTGTGAATATGAATAACAAAAAAATCATTTTATCATTGTTGGCTGCATTTGTTCTTTTATCAGCAACTCCTGTATTTGCTGATTGGTATTCCCCTTATACGCCGTATTATTCAGATGGTTACACTTCTGTTAGTACAGGTGACACTATGTACGTTGTTCTTTGCAATGAAAGTGTTTCGCTTAGATATCTTCCTTCGATGGATTCGGCTGTGATATGTCAGGTTCCGTTATACGACAGCGTGACATTTTTAGGGGATGTAGGAAACGGGTATCTTCATGTAGATTACAATGGTTATTGTGGTTATATTTTATCGTCGTATTTGGATTATTATGAACCACAGATTGCTATATGCCAATACGGATGGATTGTAAATGTAAATGAATCTGCAAGTTTAAGAAGTCTTCCAAGCACAGATTCACCGGCATATCTGCAGATCCCAGCAGGCTCGTTAGTAACGAATATTTGCGATATAAATGATCGGTTCTATGCAGTTCATTATAATGGAATAAAAGGTTACGTTTTAAAGAGTCTGGTTCAGCTGAATTATAATTAGTCAATTACTCCGACCCTAAAGGGTCTGGGCTTGTAATTCATCCGTAAGGTCCTAACGTCATAATATTATGCTCCCTTACTGTGCAGGTTTCCTTGCATCCCCGTGGTACAACGGGACTATGGTTACATCACCGGACGATTGACTTACGTCCGCTTTTTAAACAGTTAGGTCATGCCCGGCTGTTTTGTTTAATCGATTTTTCTGCTTCCAAACCTTGGATTAGTATCTCCTGATACATACATGGTTCCGAGTTCATACAGGTTCATGGCACCTATACGATCATCATTGGAATGATAACCGCAGATAGGTCTCACATAAGGCTGGGATATGCTTACAATCCGGTTCTGAACAGTGTGAACATTGTTTTTATACATGTATTCCTGCTGTTCATACACTTTATCAATGACCGCTATTCTTTCCATCTGGTGCTT
>CACZRU010000334.1 GCA_902783605.1 uncultured Lachnospiraceae bacterium | reverse complement strand
CTCTCGAGGATGCGATACAGAAAAGATATCCATACAGATATATAAGTGTTTCGCAAAATATAGTCGGCACGGTTGTTATGCTGGATGATACAGAAAGAGAGGCGAAGGCTTTACAGAAAAAACTGCTGATCGCACTAATAGCTGCAGGCGTGATAATAATGATAGGTGAAGTCGGTTTTGGAATGTATGTGAAGAAGAGCATAATAGAACCATTTGACCAGATGAAGGATTTTGCAGGCAGGGTGGCCATGGGAAATCTAAATGAGCCTCTAATGATGGACAAGGAAAATATGTTTGGTTCATTTACCGAGAGCTTTGATATCATGAGGGAGGAACTGGCTGAATCCAGGAAAAGAGAGCTTGAGCTTCAGAGAAAAGAGAAGGAGCTGGTGGCATCACTCAGCCACGATCTGAAAACGCCGATTACGGGGATAAAGCTTACGACTGAGCTTCTGAAGGCGAAGGTAGATAATAATATTTATGATGACATCAGTGGTAAACTTGATAACATATATAAGAAGGCTGACCAGATTGATGTGCTGGTGAGTGATCTGTTCTCTACAACTCTTGAAGACCTGGGTGAGTTCAAGGTTAATTGTGATGATGAGGAGTCCCTTATCATAAGTGATATTATAAGAAAGGTTGACGATAAGGGGCTAGTGAGGGAGTCGGATATTCCAAAGGTCATCATAAATATCGACAAGCACAGGATGAACCAGGTTATCGGAAATATTATATCCAATTCATATAAATATTCCGGGACGGAAATAGATGTAGATTACAAGCTGATTGATGGCTATATTGAGATGAAGTTTCGTGACTATGGTCCTGGTGTTCCGAAAGATGAACTGGAGCTTATTACCAACAAATTCTATCGAGGCAAAGACTCTGTTAAGTCTGGAAAAGAGGGCAGTGGACTAGGACTCTATATTTCAAAAATGCTTATGGAGAAAATGGATGGTGAACTCACATGTGAAAATGCTGTTGAAGCAGATAAGGATCATGATGCAAGGGGGCTGGTTGTTACACTCTTAATTCCGATGGGGTAATGTTCAACTTTGTATTGTAGAAAAGCTCTATTTGCGATATGCTAGATAAAGAAGGTTAAGCTAAAACTTAATAAAAACAATAGACCCTGGTGGTCGGATAGGAGATGAAATATGTACAAGGATTACGCAAATGTAGAAGTGATGAAACATCCGCTTATTAAGCACAAGATTTCACTTTTAAGAGACAAGAACACAGGTACAAATGAGTTTCGTAAGCTGGTAGAAGAGATAGCGATGCTTGAAGCTTTCGAGGCTTTCAGAGACCTGCCACTTAAGGATGTTGAAGTAGAAACACCAATAGAAACATGTATGTCTCCAATGATAGATGGAAAGAAGCTGGCAATAGTACCGATCCTTAGAGCAGGACTTGGAATGGTAAATGGTATTACAGCACTTGTTCCTTCTGCAAAGGTTGGACATGTTGGGCTTTATAGAGATCCAGAAACACATGAGCCACATGATTATTACTGCAAACTGCCTGATCCGATTGATCAGAGACTTATCGCAGTACTTGATCCAATGCTTGCAACAGGTGGTTCCGCAGTAGCTGCGATTGATTTTATTAAGAAGAGTGGTGGAAAGAATATCAAGTTCCTTTGCATCATAGCAGCACCAGAGGGAATCAAAAAGCTGGCAGAAACACATCCGGATGTTGAATTATATGTTGGAAATGTAGACAGATGTCTAAATGAGAATGCATATATCTGTCCAGGACTTGGTGATGCAGGTGACAGAATATTCGGTACAAAGTAAGATGTTTCACATCCAGCTGAATTTCATTCGAATTACTAAAATAATTCATATGTCATCCTGAGCAAAGCGAAGGATCTTTTGTGGGAAGTTTAGTATATTATTATTGAATGAATATATATAAAAAATCACGGTCATGATACGAATAAATATCAGTATCAAGACCGTGATTTTTTTATAGGAAATTACTTGATCTATTTCCAAAACTATTTATATAGTTGTTTTTAAAGTTTACTCTCCATAAGGATTGTTATTTCCATTATCATATGGATTATTGTTTGTTCCAAATGGATCATTATTCTCTAGTGTTCCAGCTGAATTGTTATCTGCGTATGGATCATTTTCTAAAATTTGATCTGCAGAGTAGTAATCTGAACTATCAAGTCCGCCCTGTGTTG
>CACZRU010000333.1 GCA_902783605.1 uncultured Lachnospiraceae bacterium | reverse complement strand
CTTAGTGATGAGGTGGTTCTTGCAGATATTTCAGATGATGCGCTGAGACTGGCACAGAAAAATGCAGATAAGCTGGGAGCGGATGTTGAGATTGTGAAGAGTGATCTTTTTTCGGCCTTTGAAGATGAGGACGGAAATCCAGCTCGGAAGTTCGATGTAATCATGAGTAATCCACCGTACATTCCAACCAATGATATTAAACTTCTCATCAAGGATGTCAGAGACTACGAGCCAAGGCTTGCTCTTGACGGAAGCAAGGATGGACTGCTGTTCTACAGGAAGATAATTGCTAGAGCAAAAGACTTCCTTACGGAAGGTGGAATGTTGTTCCTGGAGATAGGCTATGATCAGTATATGGATGTCTTTGATATACTCCGGGCAAATGGATTTAAAGATATTCGAAAAGAGAAGGACGCAAGCAACCTGGACCGAGTAGTGGCGGCGACCCTGTGATGTGGCAGAGAAATTGTAGATATAATATGTCATTCTGAGCGCCAGCGAAGAATCCTGAAAAAATAGAAAATAGAAAAAATATATGTCATTCTGAGCGCCAGCGAAGAATCTTAATAAAATATAGAGGTAAGGAAAAATGTTTGATAAGTTAGAAGAATTAGTAGAAAAGTTAGACCAGATTATGAATGAGCTTTCTAATCCTGAAGTGGTAAATGATCAAAATAAGTTTAGAAAACTCATGAAGGAGCAGAGCGACCTGACTCCTATCGTTGAAAAGTACAAAGAGTATAAGAAGGCAAAGCAGGATGAGGAAGACAGCCTTATGATTCTGGATGAAGAGTCCGATGATGAGATGAGAGAGCTTGCAAAAGAGGAGCTTAATGAGGCGAAGAAGGCTATCGAAAGATGTGAGCAGGAGCTGAAAATTCTTCTTCTTCCTAAAGATGCAAATGATGATAAGAACGTTGTAGTAGAAATTCGAGCTGGTGTTGGTGGCGACGAGGCGGCTCTCTTCGCAGGCGAGCTCTACCGTATGTATCAGCACTATGCAGAGAAGAACAGATGGCAGATAGAAATCATTTCCATAGATGACACTGGAATCGGTGGAATCAAGGATGTGAACTTCCTGCTGAAAGGTAAGGGAGCATACTCTAAACTTAAGTACGAGAGTGGTGTTCACCGTGTTCAGAGAGTGCCTGAGACAGAGTCAGGTGGAAGAATTCATACTTCAGCTGCATCAGTTGCAATCATGCCAGAGGCAGAGGAAGTGGATGTTGAGATTAACGAGAAAGATATCCGTATCGATGTTATGCGTGCATCTGGAAATGGTGGTCAGTGCGTAAATACAACTGACTCAGCTGTTCGTCTTACACACTACCCAACTGGTATTGTAATTTACAGCCAGACAGAGAAGTCGCAGATTCAGAACAAGGCGAAAGCATTTGCCCTGCTCCGTACAAAGCTCTATGATCTTGAGATGCAGAAAGCACATGATGCAGAGTCTGAAGCTCGACGCAGTCAGATTGGCTCTGGTGACCGTTCAGAGAAGGTTCGTACATACAACTTCCCACAGAGCCGTGTAACAGATCACAGAATCAAGCTCACATCATACAGGCTAAATGAAGTTCTTAACGGTGACCTTGAAGAATTCATCGATGCCCTCACTGCAGCCGACCAGGCCGCAAAGCTTGCGAAAATGAACGATGAAGAGGCCTAGTGAAGAATCTTTTGTGTGAAAAAACTAAATCATTTTGGGTGATATTCCAAGAATAACTTCTTGTAATGCCTTATGTTAAGTTATATAATTACTTAGTACACTATATCATTTTATGAAAAATAGGGGAGGTTTTGTATGTTTTGTAATATGTGTGGAGCTAATATTCCAGATGGCATAGAGTTCTGTCCAAACTGTGGCGCACCACAGCCAAAAGCAGCATCAACACCATCACAGCCAGAAGCACCTCAGGCACCAGTACAGCCAGAAGCTCAGGCGCCAGTACAGTCGGAGGCTCAGGCACCAGTTCAGCCTGAAGCACCTGCTCAGTCGGCAGAGCCAGAGCAGATTAGTGCTGCATCAACTACACCAATGATGGATATTCCAATAGCTGAGGCATCAGATGAGTTGGATCCTGAGAGTGGAACAACAGTTTTGACATTTGATATGTCGGGTCCACTTACAAATGAGAGTAAGCCAGGTGGATTTGAAGATACTACACCAGCTGCTCCTAAGGCACAGCCAGAGGCACCACAGGCAAGTCCAGTACAGGAAAAACCAGAAGAGCATAAGCATCAGCTTCAGACTCCAGAAGGAAAGGTTGCAACACCTGCACCTGTAACTGGTTCTTCAATTCTTTCAGATGAAAGTGTGGCGCCAGTTACACCAACAGTACAGGCTCAACAGTATCAGGCGCCAGGAACACCAAAGCAGACAGTTCAGCAGAACAATCAGCAAAATAGTCAGCAGAACTACAACCCACAGTACGCACCAGCAGGTGGCGGAATGGGAAGTAGCAGCATGAGCTATAGTGGTATGGGTGAGGACACAGCACCACTTTCAACGATGGCTTTCCTTGGCTGGACACTTCTGTACAACTGTGTTCCTATTGTTGGACTTATATTTATGTTTATAAATGCATTCGGCAGTGGCAAGAATGTTAACCTTAGAAACTTTTCAAGGGCGAATCTTATTATTTATGCTATAGTTGTTGTACTTGAAATCATTGCATGGATCTTCATCGCGGCTATGGGCGTAGGACTTGCATCAGCACTTGATTTCATAATGTTCTAGCATATATTCCGCATCAGATTATATAAAACCTGGTGCGGTTTTTTTCTAGAGAATAATAGATAATAATTAATAATTCTTGTATAATAGAAACTGTATGAAAGAGGAATATCATGGGAACATTTAGTAGTATTGAAGAAGCAAGAGAACATTTTAAGAAAGACAGATTCGCCAGTTCAACTGGAATGGTTCTGGACGAACTGACAGATGAATATGCAGTATGCAGTGTAGAACTAAATGAGAATCATCACAATGCATACGGAGGAATTATGGGTGGTGCAATATTTACACTGGCTGATCTGGCATTTGCGGCGCTTTCGAATAACAATCACCAGCCGACGGTGGCTCAGCAGGTAAGTATCAACTATCTTAGCTCAGTAAAAGGCACGAAGCTGATTGCAAAGGCGTATATGAAGAAGAACGGAAGAACCACCTGCACGATAAATGTGGATGTTACAGATGATACCGGAAGAGATATCGCCCAGTTTATCGGACTTGGATATAAGCTATAACCTGCGCATTGTAGCGAATTAAATCAAAATGTCATTCTGAGCGAACAGAGTGAGCGAAGAATCTTAAAAAAAATACAAGGAGGGTTACGATGAAAAGCAAAGTCAAAAACAAACAGATCAAGAAAACCGTAGTACTAGCGCTGGCACTTGCTATATGCATGTTTGTAAGCGTATTTGGTGCATTTGGAGGGGCTTCTGATGTCAAAGCTGATGAGACAGAACCATTTTACTACATTGAGATTGAAACTCCAGTTTGGTGGGGCGGATATGGCGTGACATTTGACGAAAAAGGCGAAGCAACTATGAAATGGGGATCCTACCCAAAGAACATGGAAGACATTACTGACTGGACGCCATACCAGAATGTGATGAATGCTGCTGACAGAGATAAGTACTACATGGATGGCTATGTTCTGAAGGGCTTTGGAACTAACAAGCTCGAAGTGAAATGGGGTGCCAACGAGTCTATCAAGGTTAAGAAGTCTGACTTTGTAAAGGATGAAGATGGAGATTATGTGCTTCACCTTTATGGCGTATACAACTGGCATGAAGAGTGGATAGATGGAATGTGGTTTGAAGCTGACGGCTCTCAGATTTATAAGAGCAAGGCAAGCTGGAAAGGCAGTGGAACTTCATTTTGGTTTGAAACTGAGAGTGGCTGGTATCCTTACTCAGCATGGGTCATGATTGATCATGATTGGTTCTACTTCAAGGATGATGGATATTGCGCATGTAACGAGTGGGTTCAGATTGATGGAAGCTGGTATCATTTTGATGAAAACGGTTATTATGATTTTGACTGTTGGGTCGATGGATATTACATCGGCAAAGATGGCATTCAGACCTATGCAAGTGTAGGCGGCTGGAAGAGTGATTCGACAGGCTGGTGGTTCGAAGATGAGAGTGGCTGGTATGCAAAGAAGGAATTAGTTTGGATCGATGGCGAGTCATATTACTTCAAAGAAAACGGTTACATGGCTTGTAACGAGAAGCTTGTGATAACTGATGAATATGAAGGTGTAACTTATAAGTATGAATATACCTTTGATTCAAATGGTAAGGTAACAGAGGTTGTTTCAGTTGAGTAATAGATATATTAT
>CACZRU010000332.1 GCA_902783605.1 uncultured Lachnospiraceae bacterium | reverse complement strand
AATCTTGTGGCATATTCTCTTTCGGAAATGCTCCATAAGGAGGGCAAGCTTTCTGAAGGAGATGAGATAATCACTACTGTAGTTGAGCATCACAGCAATATGCTTCCATGGAGACTGGCGGCACAGAGATATGGTGCAACTGTTAAATATCTGGAGTGTGAAGAAGATGGAAGTTTTTCAATAGAGAAGTTCAAGTCGCTTCTTACAGACAGAACAAGGATTGTAGCCATGACAGCTATGTCTAATATCTTCGGAAGAGTTATAGATATCAAGGCATTTGCAAAGGCTGCTCACGAGGTAGGTTCATACTTTGTGGCTGATGGAGCCCAGAGTGTTCCTCACAGTATCACTGATGTACAGGATATGGATGTGGACTTCCTGGCGTTCTCAGGCCATAAGCTTCTTGCTCCAATGGGAATAGGTGTTCTCTATGGAAAACAGGAAATACTTGAGAAGATGCCACCATTCCTTTCAGGTGGTGAGATGATCGAGTATGTTACATTTGAGGATATTACCTATGCCGAGCTTCCACATAAGTTTGAGGCTGGTACGGTAAATGCCTGTGGAGCAGTAGGACTTGCTGCAGCCATTGATTATATAGAAGAAATAGGTTTACATAATATTGAAGAGCGTGAGTTTGAACTGACGCGCATGGCACTTGAAGGAATTAAGAAGATTCCTCACATTACAGTACTTGGTTCAGACAAGGCTGAGGAGCATCACGGAATCCTAACCTTCAAGATAGACGGTGTTCATCCACACGATATCGCAGCAATTATTGCTGACGCCAATGTAGCAGTAAGAGCCGGTCACCACTGTGCAGAGCCGCTGCATCATTTCATTGGTATACCATCAACAACAAGAGCCAGCCTCATGTTCTACAACACAGAGGAAGAGGTTCAGCGCCTTCTAGATGTTATGGCGCAGATTCGTCCGATGATGGGTTATCCAGATTAATATAATATGCAAATGGGGACAAATCCAAATGGCCCATAATGCATATAAATAAGTATAGGAGCAAAAAAATGCAGAGCAGAACTTTTTATAATGAAATTCTTACAGAACATAACATTCATCCGATACATAAAACCAAGATGATTGAGCCACAGAAATCTCTCCGTGGTGTCAATCCTTCATGTGGTGATGATATAACACTTCAGTTAAATGTGTCAGATGATGGAATAATAGAAGATGGAGCTTTCTTTGGCGACGGATGTGCTATCTCTCAGGCCAGTGCAGATATGATGCTGGACCTTGTAATCGGCAGAAGTGTTGAAGAGGCTATGTCTCTCAAGGATACGTTCCTCAAGATGATCAAGGATAAGGTTACTGATGAGGAACTGGAGATGCTTGAGGAGGCTGGTGCACTTAAGGATATTTCTCATATGCCTTCCCGTGTCAAATGTGCCGTGCTTGGATGGCATACTCTTGAGGAAATGCTTAAGGATGGAGAAACTGCCGAGAGCGTAACTACTGAAAACGAGTAGATAAAAATTGTGCAAAAAAAATTTACTGCTAGTTGGTATTTTTTATATAGCGTTACCCAGAAAATGTGAAAAGTGGACCTGTTCCATTTATATCAAATGAAACTCAGGAGGTATTGTTATGTATAGAATGAAAAGATTTGCAGCACTTTTACTTGCAGTAGTTATGGTTGTTTCAGCAGTGCAGATAACTAAAGTTTCTGTAAATGCGTCAGAGGATAATTCTTACTTAGGTAATGTAGCGGAGAATGAGAACGCACAGGATTATGGTACTCGTGCCACGACTGTGGGTTCTTATATTGTTGAAGCAGGAAATCAAATTATGATTCTCTCTGGAAAGGGCAGTACCGGAATATATGCCCATTACTTTGATAAATCATATAACCATACTAGTTCGGTGAAGATTCCGAGTGAACTTCCAATATTTGGTGGTTTCTACGCTTCGGGAAATAATTATTATATTGTTTCAGGTCAGAATAATGATAATGAAAGCGATTCTGTTGAGGTTATCAGAATTACAAAATATGATAAGAACTGGAACAGACTTGGAAGCTGCAGTCTTTACGGTGCAAATACCAAGCAGCCATTCCGTGCAGCCTCTGTAAGAATGTGTATGGTTGGAAAGTATCTTGTTATAAGAAGTGGACATCAGCAGTATGTCTCAGATGATGGACTTAATCATCAGACGGTTATTACGATACAGGTGGATACTGATAAGATGAGTATTTATAACTCATGTACTATAGTAGGAGGATTTGGATATGCAAGTCACTCTTTCAATCAGTTTGCAAAAGCCTATGATAATAAGCTTTACTTTGTAGATCATGGAGATGCTTATCCAAGAGGTATTCAGCTTTCTTCCTACAATAAGGATGCGTCAGACGGAAGCTTCGACTGCACAAAGTCTTATTATTATGATGAGGCTGGAAAGAGAGAAACTCTTCTGAAATTTGATGGTGAGATTGGAAATAACAGCACAGGTGCTTCAATTGGAGGTTTTGAAGTTTCCTCAAAAGCATTTATTATTGCTGGAAATCAGGTTGTAAGTGGTAGCAGTAACATAAGAGATATATTCGTTCTTATAAAGGATAAGGCTAGTGGCGCGGTTTCAAAGAATGTGATAGCGGATTATTCCACAGCGACAACTGGGGCATCAACACCACAGCTGGCTAATCTGGGAGATGATTCATTCCTTCTTTTATGGAATTATGATGGAAAGGTCTACTATACTAAGCTTGATGCAAATGGAAATAAAGTTGGTTCAACCTGCTCTGTTGAAGGAAGTCTTTCTGACTGTGCTCCACAGATGATAGATGGAAGAGTGACCTGGTATACTTATAGCAAAAAGAGTCAGCTGACATTCTACAGCATTAATCCAAATGATATAAATGATGTAAAGAAAACTAATAAATCGTCCTATGCATGGAAGGGAAATAGCTCTGGCTGGTGGCTGGAATATCCAGATGGAAGCTATGCAATTAATACATGGCTTAAGGTTGATGGATATTGGTATTATTTCAACTGGTCAGGATATATGGCATCAAATGAGTGGGTTGGTGGTTATTGGCTGGGAAGTAATGGTGCCTGGACATATGAAGGCGTTGGAAGCTGGCATAGTGATGGTTATGGCTGGTGGTATGGGGATACCAGTGGCTGGTATGCTTCAAATTGCTGGCAGAAAATAGATGGATATTGGTACTACTTTGACGGCTCTGGCTATATGGTTACTAATCAGAGGATTGATGGTTACTGGATTGGGGCTGACGGTGTTTGCAGATAAATAGGTTGTGAAAAATACCGAAATGAGTTAAAATCGAAGTTGGTTATATGTACTGTAATATATTAATTATTTAAAAAATTGGGTTTTTAAAGTATAAAAGTTAATAAAATCGTTTGGGGGTAAGTATGAACGAAAATGGAAGCTTCTTCGACTGGCTGAAGCATAGGTGGAGAAGGATAAGTACAAGTGATACCAGGTTCTTCAGATTTATCTGGATTGCAGCCATTACAATAACTCTTATAACAGTACTGATCAGTGCCGGAGTTACTGCAAAGGCTAACAAGAAAGCTGAGGCAGAGGCTAAGGAAAAGGCAAAACAGGAAGCTGAAGAGAAGGCAAAGCAGGAAGAGGAACTTCTGGCAAGTCTTTCAGATGCAACCGCAATGGACGCTTCAGCAACTGATGCAGAAAACTGGATGCTGATACTTGTGAATAAGGATCATGCTCTTCCAGAAGGTTATACAGTTCCTGAGTTTACAGAGCTGAGAAATGGCCAGAAGGTTGACAGTCGTATGTATCCTGATCTTCAGAAAATGTTTGATGATGCAAGAGCGGAGGGACATTCTCCATACATTACATCATCCTACAGAACAAAGGAAGAGCAGCAGGCACAGCTTGAGAGCAAGATAAATGAGCTTATGGAAGAAGGTAAGACTCAGGAACAGTGTAAGGCTGAAGCTGCTATGCTGGTAGCTGAGCCGGGTTATAGTGAGCATGAGACTGGACTTGCTATAGATGTTGGTTCTGATGTAGGAGAAGCTGAACAGAGCACACTCTGGACATGGCTTTATGATAATAGCTACAAATATGGTTTTATTATCAGATATCCTGAGGGCAAGGAAGAAATAACAGGAGTATCCAATGAACCATGGCATCTAAGATATGTTGGTGTAGATGCTGCAACAGCAATCCACGAGAGTGGACAGTGCCTCGAAGAGTATCTGGGATATTATTAAATACTTGATAATAGGTGTGGGCTTAAAAAATCTTATTGTATGTATAAAAAAGAGGTGGAATCTTATGAGTTCCACCTCTTCTTGTTTGCTGTTTACTGTTTGCTTTTAGCGTTTTTGCGAAAGCAAGCCAAGCTGATTATATATTCAGTTTGGCAGTTTCGCTAGTTGTAACATAAAAGATTTATAGGAAACTGCTTTTGAAGGCAGTTCTTAACTTATGATATAGCAGGTCTATCAAAATTATCACTGATAGTATGCTTTTCCTTATACTCATTGATTCTTGTCTGTATTCTGAGTACTGGATCGAGAAGCTCACTGATAGATGAATCATGATTAAGATGATCAATTATAATTGCAATATATTTACTAAGATCAGTAGAGCAGTACCATTCTCTTTCGAAAAGCTCTGGCTTCTGATAAGTAACATTTGTAGAAATAACCTTATCAAATATGCCTTCCTTATATGCTTTATCGAATACATCGAGACCTGCTGTAAAGAGTCCGAAAGTTGCGATACAGAATACTCGTCTTGCTTTCTTAGCTTTAAGCTTACGGCATACATCCAGCATGCTCTCGCCTGAAGCGATCATATCGTCGAGGATAAATACATCCTTGCCCTCTACTGAGTCACCAAGGAACTCATGTGCAACGATAGGGTTCTTTCCATTAACAACCTTTGAATAATCTCTTCTCTTGTAGAACATACCTACATCAACACCAAAGTGGTTTGCAAAGTATATTGCTCTATGCATAGCACCTTCGTCAGGGCTGATAACCATCATGTGCTCGTTATCAAGCTCCAGGTCTGGGGTAGACTTAAGGATGCATTTGATAAACTGGTATGTTGGCATCAGATTTTCGAATCCGATAGTAGGTATTGCATTTTGTACTCTTGGATCATGTGCATCAAATGTAATGATATTTGAAACGCCCATTGATACAAGCTCCTGAAGTGCTAACGCACAGTCAAGTGATTCTCTGCTTGTGCGCTTGTGCTGTCTTGACTCATACAGGAATGGCATGATGACATTTATTCTGTGAGCCTTTCCAGCGCTGGCAGCAATTACACGCTTGATATCTGCATAATGCTCATCTGGGGTCATTGGCACCATACGGCCGCCGAGGTTATACTCAATTCCGGTATTGGTAACATCGGCAAGGATGTAAAGGTCAGAACCTCTTACTGAATCCTTGATAGTTCCCTTTGCTTCACCGGATGCGAATCTAGGACAGCAGTTATCAATAAGGTAAGTGTCTCTTGTGTAGCCGTTGAAGAGAAAATGACTCTTATCAAGGTTTTCTCTTTCCTTGCGCCATTTTACAAGATATTCATCAACCTTTTTTCCAAGCTTTTCAGAGCTTTTTAATGCGATAATTCCAAGCTTTCCGTCAGGCACCGTGATGAGTTTGCTTTGATCTGGCATATTGTTTT
>CACZRU010000331.1 GCA_902783605.1 uncultured Lachnospiraceae bacterium | reverse complement strand
GTAGATAGCGTCTGCATCCTGAACTATACGAACCTTCTCAGCTGTTATCTCATCTATGATACGAACACCAAGTCCTGGTCCTGGGAAAGGCTGACGCATTACCAAATATTCCGGTATTCCAAGCTCAAGTCCACACTTACGAACCTCATCCTTGAAGAGCATTCTAAGTGGCTCAACGATTTCTTTAAAATCTACATAATCAGGAAGTCCACCTACATTGTGGTGAGACTTGATCACTGCAGAATCTCCAAGTCCTGACTCGATAACATCAGGATAGATTGTTCCCTGTGCCAGGAAATCAACTGCACCAATCTTCTTAGCCTCTTCCTCAAATACACGGATGAATTCCTCTCCGATAATCTTCCTCTTTCTTTCAGGATCTGTCTCTCCAGCAAGCTTTTCGTAGAATCTTTCCTGAGCATTAACTCTGATAAAATTAAGCTCATAATTACCCTTAGGTCCAAAGATTGCTTCTACTTCATCTCCTTCATTCTTACGAAGAAGTCCCTGATCAACAAATACGCATGTAAGCTGTTTACCAACAGCCTTTGAAAGAAGAACTGCTGCAACTGATGAATCTACCCCACCAGAAAGTGCACAGAGAACTCGTCCATTTCCAATCTTCTCTCGGAGTGCCTGAACAGTTGCTTCTACAAAGCTATCCATCTTCCAATCGCCCTTACACTCACAAGCCTTCAGAACAAAGTTCTTCAGAATCTCCTGACCAAACTCTGTATGCATAACCTCTGGATGGAACTGAGTTGCATAGAAGCCTTTTTCAACATTTTCCATAGCAGCAACTGGACAATCCTTAGTATGTGCAATAACTCTAAATCCCTCAGGTGCCTCAGAGATATAATCTGTATGGCTCATCCAGCTGTTGATAGTTGATGGAACCCCTTCAAAAAGCTTGGATGATTCTGCACCCTCTGCATTACAATCAATAATTGTTTCTGTTCTTCCATACTCACTTACTGGAGCTGTAGCAACTTTTCCTCCAAGTAAATGAGCCATAAGCTGAGAACCGTAGCAGATTCCTAATATTGGAACTCCCAGCTCAAAAATCTCTTTGGTATAGCTTGGAGAAGTCTCCAAATATACACTATTAGGTCCACCAGTAAAGATGATACCCTTTGGATTCATCGCCTTAAGTTCTTCCAATGGAAGAGTGTAAGGATGAACCTCTGCATAAACATTACACTCTCTTACTCTTCTTGCAATAAGCTGATTGTACTGTCCACCAAAATCGAGGACTACAATTAATTCTCTTTCCATATTGGTCTCCTGAAACTATAAATTGACTATTTCATATAAAACAAACTAATTAAACTATCTAATTAGACTATCTAAAATCTATCTAATAACTATCTAATAGAATTATACTTTATATCTTTTTGTTATAAATTTCAAGATTAATCCAAAGTCTTAATAGCTTCCTGAAGCTGGTTATCTTCCTTATGATCAATTACAAGTTTCTTTTTCAGCTCATCATCCAGCTCAACTTCGATATCAGGTTCTATTCCCACTTCATGTACTGTTCTTCCTGAAGGAATGAAATACTGAGCAATAGTAAGCTTGACTGCAGATCCGTCTTTAAGCTTAACAACTGTCTGAACAATTCCCTTTCCATAGGTAGTTGTTCCTACCACTTTACCCAGCTTATAATCTTGAAATGTACCTGTAAAGATTTCTGATGAACTTGCACTATTTCCATTTACAATTACTGTCATAGGCAGATCTACGCTGTGCTTATCTTCGCATTTATATGTTTCAACTATATTATCGTTCTTTCCTATTGTCTGCAGCAGAAGTCCAGGTGTATCTGATCCTTCAGCAACAGCATCATCATCAATAAGATAATCCAGCATACCAGTTGCTATATGAACATATCCACCACCATTATTTCTAAGATCAAATACCAATGCTCTGGCATTCTGATTCTGCAGATCATCTACTGCCTCCTTAAACATATCCAAGGTGTTTTCATTAAATGCTTCACATGCGATATAACCAATCTTATCATCCAGCATTTCATATTCGATTGTTGGATTGGATATCTTATCTCGTGTAACAGTAAATGTAAGAAAATCATCTTCACCCTCACGATATACCTCTATCTCAACCTCTGAACCCTTCTCACCACGAATATGCTTAACAACATAATCAAGCTCCATATCAGTGGTAAGTTCCAGATCACCAACGCGTATAATAATATCTCCCGGAAGAAGTCCGGCCTTTTCAGCAGGGCTGTCTTTAATCGGTTTTACAATATATATAGTACCATCTTCCATATTCTTGGAAACCGTTGCACCGATACCTTCAAATTCTCCTGAATCCTCCTCCATCATCTCTTCATACTCTTCCTTAGTGTAATACTGAGAATATTTATCATCAAGACCATACATTAGTCCATCATAGTAGGATTCTTCTCTCTTTTCTTTATCAATATCAAAATAATAAAGTTCATCGATTATCTGTTCAATTTCCTCTGTTTTTGCCTTTGCTTTCTCTGATTCTGGATCAAAAGCATCTGAATCAGTCGCTTCGTTCTTGGATTCATCTTTTGAATCCTTGCTTGAATCTCTTCCAGAACCACAGCTTGTAAACGCACCAAGCATCATAGCACCAGAAAGAGTCACACAGAAAAGCTTTGTAAGTCTATGTCTGAGCATAGTGTTCTTAATCATTTTTTCATTTCTCCTCTATTAAGTTTAAAAGATTCTTCATAGTCTTCATAACGAAGCCGAAGAATCTTTTATTAGTATCTTTTTATTTTTCTAAAATCATTATTTTTGT